>CAZTDB010000537.1:0-2502 GCA_964612385.1 uncultured Ignavibacteriaceae bacterium | reverse complement strand
GGATTTGAAATCAATTCTGTCATAGGCGTTCAGGAAGACTATGTTTACTTCGAAAAATTATTCAATAACTGTATTAACTGGCTTACCTACGGACCGGTTGCATATATTAAAGATTGGCCAACCGGATTTAAAGCTGCAGCCATGATTGCCCCGACATTAAAGGAAGACGCTGAAAATATTAATTATTTATTAGACGTTCTGCGGTCTGAACGAGCTCCTGTTACCTTCTTTGTTTCTCCGCTTGATGCAGAAGCCCGACCAAACTTAATTAAATCGCTTTCAAGGTATGGCGAAGTTGCTGCTATTGTTGATGTAGGGTATTTGACTTCGGTTAACGATACAGTTAATCAGCTTGATGATTACGATATGCAATATGAAAAGCTGGTTAGTGCAAGTTCAGCTATTGAAAAAGCTACCGGCACAAAAACATTTGGCAGTATTCCATACTACGGATTATTCGATCCGAATACAATAAAAGCGGCAATCGATGCGGGCTATAAGTACGTGCTGACTGATTCTTTAACGGATAGATCAGTCCCAAAAACTGTTATTCGTGGTGAGAATAGAATTATTACGATGACAAAAACTGCCAGGGATGATTATGAAGTTATTCGAGATTTTGGTTTAACTGCACCCGAATTTCAGTTTTATACATATCAGGAAGATATAGACCGGGTATTATTCGAGGGTGGAATGTACATATTCAAGTTTCATACTGACTATCAATGCCAGCCTGCAAATGTGAATGTAGTACGGGACGTTATTCGAGATCTTAAGAAAAAGGGATTCTGGATTGCTACCGGTGCAGAGATACAAGAGTGGTTTGCAAAGAAAGACTATATCGAGATGAGAACCGAAAAAAGAGGGGAAACCCGTGTAGCTCTCATCGTGTCTAATCCCGGTGTTAAGACCATCAATCAACTAGTTGTTGAAGTTGACTTGAACGATCCCGCACGCAATATTATGTTGAATACCGAAATTATCGGTACAAAACCGGCGAGATTCGAACATAAAGAGGGCAGCAAGATTCTATTCCTTTACATTGACGATCTAAAGCCTAAAGAATCGCGCACTTATTATATAGATTACGATAAGACGAATGCATAAAAGTAGAATGATTATCGAATTATTTTTTACGGATTAATAAATGAAGCTGAATGTTACAATATCGGTCACTTTCCTGGCAGCTTTACTATTCATTTTTGTGTCGAACATTTCTGCACAAAATAGAATCGGATTGGTGTATTCAGCTAATACAAAAAATATAATTTCACCCGGGCAGCCATCAGCTTCAGATACCTGGGAATTATATTTTATGAAGAATAAGACAGCGTACAAAATCATTACGGACGATGATTTAGACGATAACGATTTAGATGACGTTGATCTGTTAATATTTCCAAATGTTCAAGTGCTTAACGAGGATCAACTGGATAACATAAAAGATTTTCTAAATGAAAGAAAAGGAATTTTTATTTTAGGAAAATTTGGTACTCACAACGACGATGGCAAAGCCCGCAGCTCTTCTTATCTTAAGTCATTAACCGGCTTCGAGGCTGAAGAAGTAAGCCGTGACAGTAAAATTTCGTTTCTTCACACATTAGGCGGTAACTCTGCATTAACGCATAACATTGAGAGCGGAAGTAAATTACTAATAAGTGCAAAACCTATTCCGCTTGCCGTTTCAAATCCGTTAGTCCCGGTTGATTATTTAGGAGAATATCTGCTTACCGGGAATTTTATTAAAGAAGATGAAAAGGCAATAAAACACTGTGCAGCTTCCATAGAATTACGTGAGGGGAAAATAGTTTGGTTAGGTTTTGGCTTGGAACAATTAATCGGCGGAAATTCGGAGAAAGTAATCTTCGATTCTTTTTTAATTAACATTTTCGATTGGTTAGGCAACCAGCCTATTGCTTATTTAAATACTTGGCCAAAAAAATATGACGCTGCAGCAGTGTTCACTGCATACATCGACCCGCAATATTTAAACATAGATGAATTTGAAAACTCTTTTAAAAGACTATCGGTCAAGGGAAATTTCTTTTTATCTTATACATCCGCTGCTCTTCACCCCAAAATATTATCTGCATTAGGTTTGTTGGGGGAGATAAATCTTACATGGGATGAATACAGTTTTTATCAAATGGCGATTCAAGATAAACGAGATTGGTTGAGACAGGCATTCGGGTTATTAAAAAGTTCGTCCGGTCAAAGCAGTTTTGGCTTAAGAGTTTTCGGTCCAATTGTTACATCGGAAAATCTTAAATTAATAAAGGAATCGGGATTTGAATATATTTATACGAACGGTATTAACGCATCGCTGATGCCGGAAAAAAATGTAAGCAATGGTTTATTTGTTATTACGAAAGAAAATAGAGAAGCAGCCAACGTATTTAAATCTTCCCGGTATCGTTCAAACCTTGATTTAGCTGCCTCTGTTTTTAAAAGCGATTATGATAGAGTAAAAAATCATGGCGGATTGTATGTCTTGAATTTTTT
>CAZTDB010000536.1:0-2513 GCA_964612385.1 uncultured Ignavibacteriaceae bacterium | reverse complement strand
AGCGGGTTCGGAAGTAAGTGCGTTGTTGGGTCGTATGCCTTCCGCTGTCGGCTACCAGCCCAATCTTGCCACTGAAATGGGGGCTTTGCAAGAAAGAATTACTTCAACAGATAAAGGCTCAATCACTTCCGTTCAAGCTATATATGTTCCGGCAGATGACTTGACTGACCCCGCTCCGGCGGCTGCTTTCGCTCACCTCGATGCAACAACAGTTTTGAGTCGTCAAATTTCAGAACTCGGAATTTATCCGGCGGTTGATCCGCTCGATTCTACTTCAAGAATACTTGAACCGGGTGTGCTTGGACAAGAACACTATGAAGTTGCTAAAATTTGCAAAGAAATTTTACAGCAGTATAAGGACCTACAGGATATAATTAACATTCTAGGAATGGATGAACTTTCTGATGAAGATAAAATTGTTGTAAGAAGAGCGCGCCGTATACAAAGATTTTTCAGCCAGCCTTTCCACGTAGCGGAACAATTCACGGGTTATCCAGGCACGTACGTAAAGCTCGAAGATACTATTCGCGGATTTAAAGGCATTATCGACGGAAAGTATGATGACCTTCCCGAAGCCGCATTCATGTATGTTGGCACAATCGAGGAAGCTGTTGAAAAAGCAAAGAAGATGGCGTAAGAATGGCAGGACTATTTTTGGAAATAATCACCCCGTCAAAAAAAGTATTCGGTGAAAAGATTAAATCTGTAACTATTCCCGGCACAAAAGGAAGCTTTCAAGTGCTCATTAATCATGCACCTTTAATGAGCACTTTTGAGATAGGACATTTAAAGATTGACACAGGTGAGAAATTACTGATCTTTGCAACAGGCGGCGGAACGGTTGAAGTGTTAAGTAATCATGTATTAGTTCTTGCCGATTCGATTGAAGCGCCGGAAAAAATTGATGTTGACCGTGCACTGCAAGCCAAAGAGAGAGCGGAGAAGCGGTTAGCCTTAAAAGAAAAAGATTTAGATCTGCCGCGAGCACAAGCAGCTTTAGCACGGGCATTAAATAGATTAAAAGCTGCTAAGGAGTTTGCACAGACATCTAAGTAATCTTAAATTATTTAGAGGCGTAAGAGAACTAAAAATTTAATCGGCAATTTGTCAATCAATTAAGATATCCGTCATTCATTATAATTGATCTTAACGCAGCACTTTCAGCAAGCTGCTTGTTTAGCTTTTCGAAATGTTCCAATAAGAAATTTAACCTTTTATTTTCATCCTGAAACGAAAGCAGCTTTTGCTGCTGTTCAATTGCCAAACCGGACTTCTCTGCTATCTTAAAAGATTTATTTTTTGCTCTTCGATAGCTTTTCCAAAAGGATTCTTCAAGATGCAAATTAACTCTTTCCATCAGCTCTTCAAATTTAACTCTAAGCTCTTCTTCTAAGATAACATTGGTTTCAAAGTGGTAATCGTTATGACTTTCAACCCTTGCGAGAAGATAACCATCCGGATGAAACTCGGTATCGAGTAAATAAAATCTATCCCTTCCCTCAACAATAATATCCATCTCACCATTGGGATAATTCTTTTTAACATCGGTAATTACAACGTAGCTTCCAATTTTAGAATAAAACTGATTCTCAGGTATTACAATACCGAATCCGATATTATCGTCCAGGCATTTTTTAATCATCTTTTTATATCTCTCTTCAAAGATATGCAGCGTGTATTTTGAAGAGGGAAAGACTACTAAATTTAACGGAAATAAAGGAATAATTTTATTCATACTTGCATCTGCTTAATTTTTATGCGTCGTAAAAATAATAAATAGGTTTGTTGGGTGAAATATAATTTTTGGTACATAAAAAAACCCCGGCTTAATCCGGGGTCTTCAAATGGTAAGAGCTGGCAGGGAATAAGCAATCCTAAATTTTCAGCTCCAATTAGTATTTCAAAATACTTGAAGCATATTAGTGATTAAACCTTACACCCGCAGAAAGTTAATAAAGGCGGGATAAACTATCATCACATCAGCAATTCATTCCGTAAATTGAAACTACGAATAAGATTTCAGTACTGTTGTCCTTATTTTTTTGCTGCTGAAAATCTTGCTGCGACTTCATCCCAGTTAACTACATTCCACCAATTCTCAATGTATTCGGGTCGACGGTTCTGATACTTCAAATAATAAGCATGTTCCCAGACATCAAGTCCAAGGATCGGAATGCCTTTAACTTCTGCTGCATCCATTAGAGGATTATCCTGATTTGGAGTGGAAGTAACTACAAGATTACCATTTTGCTGAATAAGCCAAGCCCAGCCTGAACCAAATCGACCGGCGGCTGCATCGCTGAATTTTTTTCGAAAATCCTCGAATGAACCGAATGCATTATTTATTGCCGATGCTAATTCTCCGGATGGTGTTCCGCCCCCATCTTTCTTCATCAATGTCCAAAACAGTGAATGATTGTAATGACCTCCGCCATTATTTCTTACGGCGACCGGATGTTTGGAAATATCCTTGAAAAGCTCTTCCAAAGTTTTTCCTTCGAGTGCAGTTCCCT
>CAZTDB010000535.1:0-2522 GCA_964612385.1 uncultured Ignavibacteriaceae bacterium | reverse complement strand
GTTATGAAACGCCGTTCGGAATTAGTTGTAGTAAAAGATGAACCAAACACAATAACAAGAAAAGTTTTGGCTCATTATTCTCTTAATTTTACCGATCAGATGGCAACAGTAGCTTCGGCAGGAGTGATAATTTGTTATGCTCTCTACTCCGTATCTTCCAGAACCATTGCTGTATTCGGGACTGAAAATTTAATTTATACAACTCCTTTTGTCGTGTTCGGAATATTCAGATATATGTATCTCGTTTATATAAGCGAAAAAGGAGAGAATGCCACTGAAGTAATGATTACAGATATACCGATGCTTTTCAACACTGTTTTATATGTTTTAACAACAACTTTAATTCTTTACAAAATTCTATAATTTGTATTAAGCTAAAACTGAATCATGGCTATCGAATTAATTCTTATTATCGTTATGCTATTGGCAAGCGGTTTTTTTTCGAGCACCGAGCTTGCTTTTGTTGCAGCCAACAAGCTTAAAATAGAAATAAAAGCGCGCAAGAACCTCTTCTCGGCTAAAAATGCGTACTACTTTACCAGCATACCGCAGAATTTCTTCTCTACTATTCTTATCGGAAATAACATTGTTAATATTGCCTTCGCTTCATTTACAACATTTGTATTATCATCTTTTTTCGGGCTGAATGAATTTGCAATACTGCTTTTATCCACCTTTGTTCTGTTAGTATTCGGCGAGCTCCTTCCGAAATATTTTGCCCGTGAATATGCAGACCGCATGGTTTTGTATTCATATATTCCGGTTAGAGCTATCATGTATTTGCTGTATCCGTTTGTAAAAGTGATAGCATCGCTTTCATCAATGCTCACTCAATCATCGAGTGTAACCGAAGAAAACATAGGTTATCTTTTCAGCAGAGAAGACTTCGAATTATTAGTTAAGGAAAGCCATGAAGCCGGAAAGGTTAACAAAAAAGAAAGCGATATTATAAGCAAAGTATTCGCACTCAGCGATCAAAAGGTTTATGAAGCTATGCGGCCCCGCACTGAAATTGTGGGCGTTGAAATAAACGATTCAATTCAAGATGTGCTGGAAGTATTCATCGAATCCGGATATTCAAAGCTGCCGGTGTATGAAGAAAATCTTGACAACATTAAAGGAGTAATTTATGCGTACGATTTCTTTAAGTTTCCCGGCAATATTAAAAACATAATTCGTGAAGTTATATTCGTACCCGATACCAAAAAAAGTTTTGACATGCTGAATGAATTTTTAAGCAAGCAGGTTTCCATAGCAGTCGTGATAGATGAATTCGGCGGAACCGCCGGTATTGTAGCGATGGAAGATATTATAGAAGAATTATTCGGTGAAATAAAAGATGAATACGACGTGGAAGAAAATATCTGCAGGAAAATTGCACCGGATACTTTTATAATAAGCGGCAAAGTAGAGGTTGACCACATAAATGAAAAATACAATTTGAATGTTCCCCTCGGTGATTACGAAACCATTGCCGGTTATATAACTTCAAAGACGGGTAAAATTCCTCTTCAGGGTGAAAATTTGTTGATTGATGATTTTAACATTATTATAATCAGATCTTCGCTTACCAAAATTGAGATAGTGAAATTAATTTTAAAAGCAGAAGCCGATAATCTTAACAAAACGGTAATTACAGAATGAAAAAGCAAATCATCCTTTTCGATGGGCTTTGCCATTTTTGCAATTCCTGGATCAGATTAATTTTGCGGGGTGACAAACAAAATAAATTTGATTTGATTTCTCTGCATACTGAAAAGGGGAAGCTACTTCTTAAAAAAGCAGGCTTCTCCGAACATTTTTTGGATTCAGTAATTCTAATTGAGGGCAACAGAGCATTTATAAAATCGGATGCGGTATTGAAAATAATTACGTCCCTGAACGGAATCTGGAAGCTGGCTAAAGTTTGCTACCTGATTCCACTAAAATTTCGCAATTACTTTTACGATTTAATAGCATCAAAGCGATATCTTTTGAATAGCTTTGACAGCACAGCATGTGAACTTTCCGAGAAATCATGACGCCTTTTCGAAATCTCAAATAACAAATCTCAAATAACAAATCGCAAAAAAATTCAGATTAAAAAAATTAAATATCAAAAAACTTAAATTCATTCATCATTTTATTTTTATTTAGAGGAAATTATTTCCAAACCTCTTTAGCCAAAAATGGACACTACTGTTCACGAATTTTTATTACAAATTGGTGTCATTCGTGTTAATTATTGGGGGTCTATGTCGATTATAGTGGGTAGTTGAACTGAAACATATATTCGATAGAGGAAACTGTAACAAATTATGCAACACAGAGAATTAACTTCTTTTCATTTAAAGCGGCTCGCTAAAGAAATAGATATTAAAAGGAATTGCTATGTTGAAAAATCACTATATGCTTAAGTAATAATATCTAAATTTCCTCCCCTCACTTACCGTTCGCTTTAGCGAACGGGTAAACAAATCCTCAAAAAAAGGGGCTTTCCCAAAGGGATCTAGGGATAGCCCTAAACACTTCCTTAAAGGGGC
>CAZTDB010000534.1:0-2525 GCA_964612385.1 uncultured Ignavibacteriaceae bacterium | reverse complement strand
TCTTGTACAAAATTCATCTTCTTGCTCGAATGGTTCGAGTATTTTTTTAAGACACGAGTCTTCAATTCCGTTACCTGTATCTGTAATTTTAATTTCGGCTTCATTTAATTCATTCCTCAATTCTTTATTCATTCGGAGGCTGGTTAAGTAATAAGATTCGGATTGGCGAAAATCGTTTTTAGCTCTTTGAATCATCCCTTTGATTTTGTATACATCGGCAATTGACAGCTTATCGTTTATTTTATAAGACAGCTTAAGCGATTTATTTGCAAATGCTTCCGCTAATTCCAATTGATTTAGCTTAGTATAAATAAACGCTTTGCTTAAGTACGACATATTCAATATTTGCAGAAATCCCTGTTCGGTTGAAATTTGAATTGCAGTGTCAAACTCGTTTAATGCTTCCTGCAGCTCATTCTTTTTTAAGAAGGTCATTCCGATGTTGTGTTTAATTTCTGCAATTCTTATTAGGTCGGATACTTTTTCGAAATTCCGCAGCGCACGTTTAAAATATGCAAGCGCAACATCGTAATTTTCCTGAATGTTATTCATTATTCCGAGGTTCACTTCCACCTTGGCTTTTAATAAATCGCTTGCTCCGTTGTCTAAGTAAGACAAGCTTTTAATAAAATGTTCGCTTGCTTTATCAATATTTCCCATATCGCCGTAAACGGTGCCTAATAAATTTTCACACTTTGCACACCCATGAAGGTCATTAAGCTTTTTATAAGCTGCTAACGCTTTCTTTATATAATCTATACTCGGTTGCCATTTTGCCTGCCTGCTAAACACCTCTCCCAGCGCTAAGAGTGCTGCGGCATTTATTAAACGAAGCTCAGTTTGTTTATGAGTTTCAGCGATTACTTTTTCAAAAATTTCGATGGCAATTGTATATTCAGCCGAGTAATTAGAAAGCCGTCCTAACTTCAATAAAAATTTAAATAAGTTTTCCGAAGGAGGAAGTTTATCTACCGCTGTGCGCAAATATTCTATTTGAGAATAAATTTCAATCGTCTCATCGAAATCAAATTCAATCTGTTTTTTCTCAGGGCTTTTTAGTTTAGGCATTTGCAAGCGGGGAGAGGGGACTGGTTGTGTGGGTATTGCAGCTAAAATATTTTCAGCCTGCGCTCCGCTGAAAAAAGTTAACACAAGCTCTTCTAATGCTTTATTTATTTTTTGTACTGGTTTCATGATTTATCTGCTTATAACTTGCTTCTAGTTCACAGCAATTCACTTCGGAAATCATCCTCCAAAATCACGCTGTTCTTTGAGTCCAATCGATAAGAAAGTTTATCAATAACTATCTTCGGTTAAAACATTGCTGATTTATTTCTATGTAATTGCTCAACAGATATGCCAAAAATTGACCGATTCCTGTAAAAAAACAATTTAATATGAGACGAGAAAAGCGGCATCAAATTCAATCCGAAATAATTGTTGTTACTTTAAGAGAATTAGTATCGAATTGTTACAATCTAGCAGCTCACTGTTAAGGGATTCCATTAGCATCAAAATTCTGAATTTAACGCAAATCCCCGGCTAATAAATCGATGAATGAAATTCCTTTGAGTGAACTCAAAAATATTTAATGAACAGAGCGCGGTGTTAAAATAAGAAATTTCATGAAAAAAAGTATTATGGAATTTTGTTGAGTCCGAAGCGGCGATGATGAATGAATCATTTAAAGTTTTTTTCGGTGAGTATTTTATTTATTGAATCTAATTCATCGCGGTTTATTGAGTGTCCAAATCCCGGGTAAATCTTTGTGGTTACTTTACCTCCTAAATCCGAAATAATTTTTCCCGTTTCGAAAACTCTTTTTACCGGGATGTGAAAATCATTATCGCCGCATGCAAGCAGAATCGGTGTGTTTTGGAAATTTCCCAAATACGTTTCCGGTTCAATTTGAGAGCCTATTAGTCCGCCGCTTAATGCGAATACACCGCTGTATTTTTTTGCATTGCGCGCACAATATTCTAAAGCAAGGCAAGCTCCTTGCGAGAATCCGAGGAAATAAATTTTATCAGGGGGAAAATTTTTTCTTGTAAAGTAGATTTCGAGCTCAGCTATCTTCTTAAGTGAGTCATCTAAAAATGGTTGATTTGTTTCGACAGGAGATAAGAAACTGTTTGGATACCATGTATTTTCATTGGCACGAGGAGCCGCTAAAATGAATTCATCGACATTTAATTCGGAGGCTAAAGTTAATATGCTCTCGGCAGAAGCACCTCTGCCGTGAAGCATAATCATTACGGCGGAAGCTTCTGTAATATCTTTGCCTTTCAAGACTACTGTTGAACTATTTAATTCCTTGTTAGACATAAAATTCTAAATTAAAGGTTCTATGTTGTTTATAGTGGATAAGATATTCTTTAATAGTTACCTTGAGAAGTAAAATAATTAATTCTTTTAGAAAATAATGTCAATCAAATTTCTCTTTTTTTAATTATCAATTACCGTCAGCTTTAGCTGACGGATAAAGAAATAAAAGAAAACCATCCCGGCTTTCCGAAGGATCTAGG
>CAZTDB010000533.1:0-2529 GCA_964612385.1 uncultured Ignavibacteriaceae bacterium | reverse complement strand
TAGCATAAGGGAGGGCAGCAGTTACTAAAATTTTTTGTTTCGACAAAACGCATCCGTCATTTATTACCAAAATCGAGGCGTAAATATAAGTATTTTTTTAGAAATGAGTTATTACAATATAGGTGGTGGGTGGTTGGGGGTTGGGTGGTGGGTGGAAATTTTTTATTGCTTGGTTGGAGTGATTAATTTGATAGCACCAATTTAATATAGCGGGCTGTTGGTAGTTGATCCCGTAGAACTTACAGGATAATCTTTACTTGGAAATTCAAAAATCTCTTCCTCAATAAAGAGGCTGCAAGTAAATCTTCTAACAACAGCCCATTCCCATGTAAAAATGTATTAACCAAACACTGTACCACTTTTTCTCTATTCGCAATCAGATTATTTTAACTAAGCTTGTGAAGAAATTACTGTTTCTTATGGAAATATTTACATCCAAACTGAAACGTCCGGCTCATTTCTGAACAAAAAAATATTGCTTCAGAGAGTGTTTACCGATTCTTTTCCGTCGTTTACCGATTTTTACTTTAAAACTAACTCCCCTCTTATTAGGTTCGAATCAGCATTTATAATATTTATTTAAGGAGTTCAAAAATGGAAGAAATAAAAAAGTCGAACAATGCACGTTACATTGTAGGATTAATTTTAATCGTAATCGGAGGAATTTTTTTCTTAGACTCGGTTCAGGTAATCCGGTTTGATTTACCCGATGTTATTTTTTCATTCCAGTTCATTTTATTTATCATCGGGTTATTGTTAACTATAAACCCAAATAGCCGAACACTCGGCATAGTTTTAATGCTTGTCGGCGGATTCTTTTTAATCCCAAAGTTCTTTCCTTTTATTCATTTTAGATTCAGCCTTATTTGGCCTGTGCTTATAATAGTTTTGGGCATTTACATCATCGTTAAAAGCAGAGGCAAATGGAGCGGTAGACCTTCAACTTCTCCTTATGAGATTAGCAAAGATACAATTGACGACGTAGCTATCTTCGGAGGCGGAACAAAAGTAATTAACTCAAACAACTTTAAAGGCGGCTCAATTACGTCAATCTTCGGCGGTTCAGAAATCGATCTTTCCGGATGTAAATTAGCTGAGGGTGACGTAGTTATTGACGTGCTCGCTCTTTTCGGCGGATCGGAAATCATTGTGCCGCGCGATTGGAATGTGAAAGTATCCGTAACTGCAATACTCGGAGGGTTTTCGAATAAAAGCAGACGCGATCCAAGTCTCCCGCTTGATGAAACAAGAACATTATATATCAAAGGATTTGTAATGTTCGGAGGCGGTGAAGTAAAAACCGCATTTTGATTTTGAGCTATGAAGAATAATCCGATTCTCAGCAGCTTTAAGAATTTAATTCTTTATGTTCTGTTCTGGCATGTCATTACAGTTCTGCAGCTTAATATTTTGAATTTTGCAGGATACTCAAATTGGCGAGTGACACTTCTTGACACGGTTGTTTTCAATTTAATTCTTTGCGGATTCGGATTATTCTTCTGGTATCCGGCTAAATACATTTCATTCGAAACATCATCGCATATTAAAATTATTTTAAGCCATCTCCTCACTGCTTTATTAGTTACGGTTGTGTGGCTTACATTTGGTTTTTTTATTATGCAATTAATAATTGACGATAAATCCTATACGGCATTTTTTAATAAAAGTTTGCCCTGGCGGTTTTTAATCGGACTGCTTATTTATTGCGTTCTTACTGCATTTTATTATGTATTCATTTACTATCAATCGCTTCAAGAGAAGATCACAGAAGAATCGAAGCTGAAAAATTTAGTTACTGAGGCAGAATTAAAATCGCTTAAGTTTCAGCTTAATCCACACTTCATATTTAACAGCTTAAATTCAATTTCAGCATTAACAGATATAAATGCATCCAAAGCAAAAGAAATGGTTATAAAGCTTGCCGAGTTTTTGCGCTATACACTCACTAATAATGAAAAACAATTAAACCCACTCAGCGAAGAACTTAAATCTGTTAAGCTTTATCTTGAAATTGAACAGATAAGATTTTCTGGGGGACTCGATGGAAAAGATAAATTTACATATACCGAATCGATAGATGATAAATGTCTAAGCACTCAAGTTCCTGCCATGATACTACAGCCGCTGTTCGAAAATGTAATTAAGCATGCTGTGTATGAATCGATAGAACCAATCCATATCAAGCTCAAATGCAGTTTTGTTGATGATAATCTAAAAATCTCGCTTGAGAATAATTATGAATTTTCCGGCAGTACAACGAAGAGTACCGGGATAGGATTAAATAATATTCGAAACAGGCTTGAATTGATTTATGGAAGAAAGAATTTGTTAGAAGTTATAAAAACAGAAAATAGGTTTGTGGTCAATTTATTTATCCCCGCAGCCTCACAAATGTTATAACTATAATTTAGGCTAATCTTAAATTAATCTTTTTCAATTCTAATTCTAAATCCTTCAGGAGAAGGTCCCTTTCTTGACTTCCGCACTGGGATACCCAAATCAAAACTGAAAATGCCGTAATTGAGCTAT
>CAZTDB010000532.1:0-2530 GCA_964612385.1 uncultured Ignavibacteriaceae bacterium | reverse complement strand
ATGAGCATTCTCGGAGTTTAGACCTAATCCCATCAAGACGGTGGGTGCTTTCAATTTTCTTGAAAAAACCGTTACGATGGGAATAGAGCTGCCTTCTCTAATGAAAACGGTTTTCTTTCCGAATGATTTTTGCAATGCCGCAGCGGCAGCAACTGTTGCTGGATTATCCAAAGGTGTTAGATAGGGCCATCCTCCATGCAAATCGCTCACTTTAACTTTTACACTTTTAGGCGCTAATTGCTTAATATACTTGGTGAATGACTTGGCAATTTTTTCGGGATTTTGGTTCGGAACTAATCTCATGCTGATCTTTGCAGTTGCCACCGATGGTATAACTGTCTTAGCTCCTTCTCCAACAAAACCTCCCCATATACCATTGCAGTCAAGTGTTGGTCGCGCCCATAATCTTTCCAGAGTAGTATACCCTTTTTCGCCGTTTAATTCAGCCACATTCAGGTTCTTAGCAATTTTCTTATCGGAAAATTTCAGTCTCAGAAAATTTTTCCTCTCTTCTTTAGTAAGTTTTAGAACGTCTTCGTAGAAGCCGGGAATAGTTACTCTGTTATTTTTGTCATGAAGTTTAGCAATCATTCCTGCTAGTACATTTATTGGATTTGCTACCGCACCGCCGAAACTGCCTGAGTGCAAATCGCGGTTAGGTCCGGTTACCTCCACTTCCATATAAGCCAATCCCCTCAAGCCATAAGTGATAGTAGGAATTCCCTCATCATACATTGAAGTATCCGAAACTAAAACCGAGTCACATTTCAGCAAATCGAGATTGCTGCTAATAAATGTTTCAAGATGATCGCTTCCTATTTCTTCTTCGCCTTCAATTAAAAACTTAACATTAATCGGCAGGCTTCCCAACGTGTTTATCATTGCTTCAACACTTTTTATGTGAACATATAATTGTCCTTTATCATCGGTAGCACCGCGGGCATAAATTTTATTATCCTTAATTACAGGATCGAACGGAGGATTATCCCATAAATTGATCGGGTCAACCGGCTGAACATCATAATGTCCGTAAATCAATACAGTTGGTTTACCCGGTGCACCAAGCCATTCTCCATATACAATGGGATGCCCTTCGTTTTGAAAAACTTCCACACGGTTTAGTCCGGCATTTCTCAGCTTATCTGCTGTAAATTCTGCACAACGTTGTATATCTTCCTTTTTCTCGGCAAGCGTGCTTATACTTGGAATTCTTAAATAATCTTTAAGCTCTTCGATATATCTGTCTCTGTTTTCAGCAATATATTTTATTACTTCCTGCAATGTGGTACTCCTTTTTTTAATTTAATTTATACTTGAATATAATTGGAATAAATTTTTTATAATTTTCTACTGTTTCCGGATCTAATTGGTCAAGGATTTTCTTGTTAGGCACAAAATGTTTTTTCCAAGGATCGTCAACTACAAAAATATTCATTTCATCATCCATTGTTATGGCTTCGAGAGCGCTGACATAATCGAAGGCAGGATAACCGGGTATTTGCGTTTCAAGATGAGTAACTCTATTCGATGTAACGTTTAGATATTCATCGAAAGTAAGATGGAACAATCTTTTACTGTTACGGTCGATGCCGTATAACGATCTTTCTTTATCCGAGAATAATCCGCAGATAGTTGCAATTTCTAAACCGGAAGTGCTAATCTTTTTGATAATTTGAAAGCTCTGTTTATCCACAATCAGAATGAAGGTGCTGTCTGCAAATATTCCATCACTCTGTAATCCTTCTAATCCAAGGTACAAATATTTATCATCTGCTGCCAAACCTTCATAACCGATATTATTCTCAACATGCTCTAAAAACAAACTCTGTGGTTTAATATCGAGTTTCTTCATTTCAATTATTTCATTACTGAAAATGTCGCTTTCCGTAAAAATCAATTCGAAGATACCTATTGAATTTCTGGCATCGGGATAATTTCCTTCGATAGATAAATAAACTTTCCCGGTGTGTCTGTCGTACACAATCTCTTCAAAATCTTTTTTTGGTAAACTATTTAAGAAAGATAGAACCGGTTCAGAAAATTCTATGGAGAGGAATGAAAAAATTGTATCTTCTTCGATCTTTAGTTGATGTATTTCGCCGATGTCATCGGCTAAGAGAAAGATGCCCGCACCGTTTTTATCTTTGCCTAAGAAAGTGATTCCGGAGGTTTGATCGGTTGAATAGTCCCCGCTTTTTAGCCACTTTGGATAAGCTTTATCAATTTCTAGCTCTAATTTTTCTTCATGGAATTGCGCACTACAACCGCCCAATATGAAGGAAAGTACAACGAGTGAAAAAATTTTGAACATTTGTTAATAGAGTATTTGAATTTAACGACGGTAAATATAGTAAATAATAATAAAAAGCTGTGGTCAATTAGCTTTCCTTGTTATCATTTTGGTGCTTTTATATATTTATTGCATGATTTTATTCAAATACATTTTAAAGAACCACGCCGCTCCTTTTTTATTTTCAGTTGTAACGCTGCTATGCATCTTTCTCCTTCAGTTTTTGATGAAGTTTGCAGA
>CAZTDB010000531.1:0-2541 GCA_964612385.1 uncultured Ignavibacteriaceae bacterium | reverse complement strand
TTGGAATTGCTGCGGGATTTACCGGAATTGTGGTTATTTTTTCGGAAGGATTCGATTGGAACTTTTCGGATTATTTCTTAGGCATGCTCGCAATTGTATTAAGCGGTACTATGCAGGCTGCAATTGCGGTTTCGATAAAAAAATATGGAGGACATTTACATCCCTTATCAATGAATTTTGTTCCGATGCTGCTTGCCGGAGTTTTAATGCTGTTTATTGGCGTTCTCATTGAAGATAAATCACGATTAGTTTTTGATTTTAATGCGGCTGCCTCAGTTTTGTATTTAGGAGTTTTGGGCAGTGTGTTTACATTTACCGGGTATTACTGGCTGCTGAAGAGAATAAATATTATTGTGCTGTCGCTTGTGGCTTTTATTACGCCAATCATCGCGCTGCTGTTAGGATGGATTTTTTACACAGAGCAGCTAACATTCCGTCATTTGATGGGAAGTATTCTTGTCTTATTCGGTTTGTTAAGTGCTAACATCGGCAGTAGAGAACAGATTAGAAAATTATTAAATTTTAAAAATTTCGGTTTTAAGAGTGTCGGCAAAGAAAGTTAAATCGCATGGTTAATATTATCAGAATAAAAAAAGCTACCTTTTATGCTTATCACGGGGTACTGTCCGAAGAACAAAGCGTTGGCGGAAAATTCGAAGCCGATGTGGATATTTATACTGATTTTACTGAAGCGGCTCTGAAGGATAGTCTTAAGCAGACAATTGATTATGACAAAGTTTATAAGTTTATGTATCAGCTCGTACTCGAACAAAAATATTATTTGATTGAAGCGCTTGCAATGAAAGTAGCTGATGAATTGTTAAAGAAATTTTCTCAAATAACGAAAGTAGCTGTTCGTGTTAGAAAAAATAATCCGCCTTTAGGCGGTGTGGTTGATTGTGTGGAAGTTGAAATTATTAAAGAACGTTCCGATTTATTCGATTGAATAATCCTAGGCAAACAAAATTAAGAACACTGCATATATCGGGTTGGGATCAAATCTTGGCGACCGAATAGAATATATTCGGAATTCTATTGAAGCAATTCGTAAAAAGGGTAAGTGTAAAGTTGAGGCTGTCTCTTCAGTGTACGAAACTGCTCCCTATGGTAATACGAATCAGCCAAATTTTTATAATGCCGTAATAATGATCTCAACAAACTATACTTTAGAAGAGCTGTTTGCCTTTCTCAAGGGAATTGAAATGGAATTGGGGCGGAAGGATTCGGTAAGGTGGGGTCCCCGTGAGATTGATCTTGACATACTGTTTTTTAACGAAATAATCTGCTCTGGTAATGAATTAATAGTGCCTCATCCAGGGGTTCATTTACGCGATTTTGTTCTAATTCCGCTGAGTGAAATATCCCCGGAGCTGATTCACCCTGAATTAAAGGAAAAAATTATTGATATTTGCAGAAGAAATCCTGAAAAAAATGTAATTCGTAAACTTTCTGAAAAAATCTAAAATACATTGAGTAAAAGCTTGAAGACTAATGAGGAAGTAAAATACATTGCTATAGAAGGAGTAATCGGGGTAGGGAAGACTTCTTTAGCAAAAAAAATTAAGGACATGCTTAATGCTCAAATTATTCTCGAACAGTTTGAAGTTAATCCGTTCCTTGAAAATTTTTATGCGGATAGAAAAAGGTATGCATTTCAAACGCAAATGTTTTTTTTGATAAACAGATACAAACAGCAGCAAGAATTAAATCAAGAAAATTTATTCACCGAGTATATTGTTTCGGATTATATTTTTGAAAAGGACAGAATATTTGCATACCTAAATTTGAACGGCGAAGAGCTCAAGCTCTATGAAAACCTTTTTCCGCTGCTTGCCCGTAATCTGAGGAAACCCGATTTAGTGGTTTACTTACAATCCTCCGTGGAAAGATTAATGTACAACATCAGAAAAAGAAGCCGGAAGATAGAACGCAACCTTACGCGCAGCTATATCGAAGAATTGAGCGAAGCATATAATCACTATTTCTTCAGGTATAACTCTACTCCATTATTAATAGTTAATTCCAGTGAAATTGATTTTGTTCATAGTGAAGATGATTTCGATGAGCTATTTAAACAAATATTCAGGGAAGACAGAGCCATTACTGAATATTTCAAACCCGAATCTAAGAGGTTAGAATGAACATTTTAAAAATTATTTTATTCTTTATTCTTTTCTTTATAATATTTAAGGCAGTAAGACTTATTCTTCGAATGATACAAGGGAATGGGGGAGTTAACAAAACTTTCCGAAAAAGTTCAGAACCCCGCAGCAAATTCAAAGATGCTGAAGAAGTGCCATTTACTGAAATTAAAGATAAATCCGAGAGCGAGAAAAAATAAGCTTCCATCTAATGGCAAAAAAAAACTTTTTATCGAATATTCTCTACAAGATATTTCAAAAGCTATTAGGTACAGTTGAAGATAAAAACTTATCTCTATCTAACCCTCAAAATTTTTTAATTGTAAGGCAGCATAACCAGCTTGGCGATTTGCTAGCAGGTGTGTCGCTGTTTAGAGCCATTAAAGAAACATACCCGGAA
>CAZTDB010000530.1:0-2541 GCA_964612385.1 uncultured Ignavibacteriaceae bacterium | reverse complement strand
AAGAGATGAGCCATGCCTGTTAAATTTTTTTTATCGTTAGCAGAACCAACCTTATACCAAATGTTAACAGCGACTAACGGAAACCCGGCATTTTCATGAAGGATTACTTCAAATCCATTGGTCAGTTTATATTTTTCGTAATCTACGTTTATTATGTTCATTATTTGCTAAATACTTAGTGGTTACAATAAGTTAAATAAAAAAGGCGGGAAGAATCCCGCCGGTAAAAAAAGATCAGAAAATTTTAATGAAGCAGTTTAAGTATTCTGTCAGGTCTAATCGAACCGATTAATCTAAAAAAATCGGAAAAAGGAATATCTCTATCCCAGGAAAATAAAGTTATAAAAGCCTCTCCTACAATCATATCGCCTGCAACCAGTCCCCAGTAGCGGCTGTCCATGCTGTCATCTCTATTATCGCCCATCATAAAAAAATAATCTTTCTGAAAAGTGTATGATGTGACAGGCTTACCGTCGATGGTCACTTGATTCCCTCTTATGGAAACAGCTCTTCTTCCGTACTCTCTATCGATAATTGTTCTCCATCCATCTATGTTATCTAAGGTAATAGGAATAGTGTAACCCCCATAAGGAATAACAAGCGGACCGTAGTTATCTTCATTCCACGGCATTCCTTTCGGAAAGATTCTTTCTTCTATCATCCCTTTTGGCTTTGGATAAGGGCTTAAATATTTTATAAACGGAGGAATCGGGAATTGTTTGTAGTTAACAAATACAACTTTATCGACAATCATAACAGTATCACCGGGCAGTCCAATACATCTTTTTACATAATTTACACCTAAATCCGATGCTTGAAGCTGATCACGGTCGCCGGGATATTCAAACACGACAATATCGCCGCGTTTAGGTTCTCTAAGTGCAGGCAGCCTGAAGTAGGGAATTTCAACTTCTGTAAAGGGAATATATTTAGGAGAGGAAGAACCATAGATGAATTTGTTTACGAGTACAAAATCTCCAACCAGAATAGTACCTTCCATTGAGCCGGTTGGAATTCGGGTATTTTGAATTATAAAAGTTATTATTAAAAATGCAGCAATGGCTGCAAACAAAAGCTGCTCAAAAAATTCTTTTGCTTTTTCTTTAGCAGTTTTAGGGCGCTTTAATTCTTCTTCTGTTTTGATGCCTAAAAATTTTCTAAATCCGCTTTTTAGTGACAATTAATTTCTCCTATTTGATTTGCTGTTAACAGAACTAATTATGCTTCTTTTCATCTAACTTTTTCCGTAAAATTTCATTAACAATTTTCGGATTAGCTTTGCCGCCGGTTTGACGCATAATTTTTCCGACGAAAAACCCGAATACTTTTTCTTTTCCATCCACATACTGCTGCACCTCCGAGGGATTTTCTTCGATTACTTTCAATACTAAACTTTCAAGCTCGGCAGTATCGGAAATCTGCAGCAAGTTTTTTTCTTTAACAATTGCGATTGGACTTTTATCATCCTTCAACATTTCGGGAAAAACTTCTTTAGCAATCTTACCGCTGATAGTACCATTGTTAATTAGATTAATCAGTTCTCCGAGATTTTCTGCCGAAACGGAAAAATCTTTTATGTCTATTTTATCTTCATTTATTGTTCTAAGCACATCACCCATAATCCAATTGCTTGCTGACTTATAATCCGGGGTAACTACTGTTACTTGTTCGTAATAATCGGCAAGGTCTTTTGATTGGGTGATAATTTCTGCGTCATATAGAGGTAACTGATATTGCTCAACGAATCTTTTCTTCCTCATGTCCGGAAGCTCCGGTAAATTAATTGCGATTTCCTTTTTCCATTCTTCGCTTACTATTACAGGAAGCAAATCGGGTTCAGGGAAATACCGGTAATCATGCGCCTCCTCTTTACTGCGCATAGGTAAAACTTCATTCAGATCAGCATTCCACAAAAGAGTTTGCTGTGTTATTAGTCCGCCTTCTTGCAAAATTTCTATTTGTCTTTCAATTTCATAATTGACAGCTCTTTCAACATTTCTGAAAGAGTTCATATTTTTTACTTCGGTTTTAGTTCCGAATTTTTCGGTCCCTTTAGGTCTTACAGAAATATTTGCATCGCATCTTAACGAGCCTTCTTCCATATTTCCGTCGCAAATTCCAAGATATTGAACAATTTGCCTTACTTTAGATAAATACAGATAAGCCTCTTCAGCCGATCTCATATCAGGCTCGCTGACTATTTCAATTAACGGAACGCCGCATCTGTTAACGTCTACAAGAGTATCCGTGCTTAAATCATGGATAGATTTTCCCGCATCTTCTTCCATGTGGATTCTTGTAATTCCGATTCGATTCTGTCTTCCATCGCTTAATTCTATCTCTACAAAACCATGCTCACAAATCGGTTCTTCATATTGTGAAATTTGATATCCTTTTGGGAGGTCGGGATAGAAATAATTTTTTCGTGCAAAGATAGAGCGGCGGTTTATTTGACAATTAGTTGCAAGCCCCATTAAAACGGTAAATTCAACTACTTTTTTATTTAGTACAGGTAAAACACCCGGATGTCCTAAACAAACA
>CAZTDB010000529.1:0-2545 GCA_964612385.1 uncultured Ignavibacteriaceae bacterium | reverse complement strand
CGTATTATGAAATAATAACGTACTAAGTAAAAAGTGGAACTCACCTAATTAAAAAAAATAATTGAAGATACTTTTATGATTATAAATAAGATTTTTAATTACAAATTCCGGCTGAAACCTGCCGAAGGCGGGCTCGTCCACCAAAACTTTAGCGAAAGTGAAAGCAATAATAATTCAAAGGAAGTATTATGATCGGTAGCACCATTTTACACTACAAAATTCTTGAAAAACTTGGCGAAGGCGGGATGGGTATTGTTTATAAAGCAGAAGATATGAACCTTAAACGCCAGGTGGCAATAAAATTCTTACCGCGTCAAATCGCATCACAAAAAGAAGAAAGAGAAAGATTCAAAGTTGAAGCACAGGCAGCGGCGGCTTTAAATCATCCCAACATTGCCACAATATATTCGATTGATGAAAATAGTGAAAATGTATTTATCGTAATGGAATACATTGATGGAATTGAGCTTAAAGAGAAGATTGCTTCCGGATCAATTAAGCTGAACGAAACCTTAGATATTATAATCAATATTTCGGAAGGGCTGAAGGCTGCACATGATAAAGGAATAGTCCATCGAGATATTAAAAGCAGTAACATAATGGTAACTAACGATGGTAAAGTTAAAATAATGGATTTCGGTTTAGCCAAAATTAAAGGAAGCGGTTTGGTAACAAGAGTAGGTACCACCATGGGCACCGCTGCTTATATGTCTCCCGAACAAGTAAGCGGTGAATCGGTTGATCATCGAACTGATATTTGGTCTTTAGGTGTAATTTTTTATGAACTTGCTACAGGGGAACTTCCTTTCAAAGCAGATTATGAAGCAGCCTGGACTTACTTAATTCTCAATAAAGATCCGTTAAATCCAAGTGAACTTGACCGTAAAATTCCTCCGCAGCTTGATTTAATCATTATGAAAATTTTGGAGAAAGACAGGGAAAAAAGATATTTTTCTATAGATGCATTTATTAATGATTTGGGAGAAGTAAAAGCTGAAATAACCGAATCCGAACTTGGCGGAAAAACAAAAGCTATGGCTGTGCTGCCATTCAACAACATTAGCGCTGAACAGGAAAGCGATTATTTTAGCGACGGATTGACCGAAGAGCTGATAATGAATCTCTCCAGACTTAAAGATATGCGGGTTGTATCAAGAACAACTTCGATGCAGTACAAAGGAACACAAAAAGGTGTTAAAACCATCGGAAAAGAATTAGGCGTGCGTTACATAATTGAAGGCAGTGTTAGAAAATTTCAAGATAAACTGCGAATAACTGCCCAATTAATTGATGTTGAAAAGGATGCACAGCTTTGGGCTGAAACTTATAAAGGAAATCTTGCTGATGTTTTCGACATTCAGGAAAATGTTTCAAAACAGATAGTTGATGCATTGATGGTAAAGCTCACACCCATGGAAAAAGTCGTGCTTGAAAAACGCGCTACTCTAAATACCGAAGCATTCGACTGCTATTTGCGCGCAAGGGATTTTCTCTACCGTCGTACTAAAAACAGCGTTCAATTTGCAATTCAGCTTTTCTTGAAGGCTATTGAATTTGACCCGAGGTATGCAGGCGCTTACGCCGGTTTAGGTGAAGCTTACGCTACCTTTTATCAGAACTTTGAAAGCAAAGATATCTGGCTTGATAAAGCCATTGATTCCAGCCTAAAGGCTCTTACTTACGATTCTTCCCTCTCCGAAGCTTACGCAGCACTCGCCCTCGCTTATTTTTATAAAAAATCAAATGAAGAAGCATTTACAGCAGGTAAAAAAGCCATCGAACTGGATCCAAATAATTTTGTCGGCTATTGGATTTTAGGAAGAATTTACCACAGTACCGATAGAAATTTAGACGCTATCGAGTTATTCAAGAAAGTAATTGAGTTGAATCCCGACTTCTTTTCCGCTTATACCGATTTACGCTTAACGTATGAATGGTTAGGCGATAAAGACAAAATGAATGAAGTTCTTCAATCATCAATTAAAGTCTATCCGCGGTACTTACTGCAGCATCCGGACGATGCACGGGCACATTTGTTTTATGCACTTGATTTGCTGCTTGTAGGAAAAAACGAAGAAGCAAAAAGTGAAGCCGCTAAAGCAATTGAATTAAATCCAACTGATCCACTTATGCAGTATAACGCTTCTTGTTTTTATTCTCGAATGGGTGAAAAAGATCTTGCAATAGAAACCTTAAAAAATGCAATGACGGCAGGTTATCAGGACTATGAATGGATTAAACGTGATTCGGATCTCGATACGATTAGGAATGAACCTAAATTCATCGAACTGATGAAAGGCAAATAGAATCCAAAATAACTAAAAACAAAAAAAATAAAATGGTAGTAAAAATTATATCTAATGCAATTCTCATAGATCACAACGTAAACGTGTAAAGCATGGATTAATAAGATGAATTATTTGATGGGACAGACAATTTTGCATTATAAAATTATCGAACGGTTGTGCAAAGTTAAACCTGTCCACATCAGCTTCAGCGAAGGTGGAAGCCTTCCATAAAAACAAAAGGATAATTATGATTGGTG
>CAZTDB010000528.1:0-2554 GCA_964612385.1 uncultured Ignavibacteriaceae bacterium | reverse complement strand
CATGTCCTGATGAGCAGCAAGCGGAGCCTTTTCTCTGTAATCAATTGTGGTTGTCGTACCGTCATTCAGTCTTATAACCATGAAGCCGCCGCCGCCCAAATTCCCAGCTACGGGATATGTAACTGCGATAGCAAAACCGACTGCAACCGCAGCATCAACAGCATTGCCTCCGCGTTTAAGAATTTCCAATCCAACTTTCGAGGCTAATTTACTTGCAGAAACCACCATTGCATTTTTAGACCTTACCGGATCGGGTGATTCTGCTATGGCAGCAAACGTGATGAGACAAAATGCCGTAGTTACAATGATGAATTTAGAAGAGATCAATTTTTGCATCAACATTAATTCCTTTTCCTTTAAGCTGTTCAAGTAGAATTTTTGTGACATCATTTACTTGCTGGATTGTAATTTTTAAGCTGTCGACAATATTTTTATCGTAAAGCATTATTCCAAGGTTATTTTTCTGCTGCTTTGTTTCATCCGAGAATTTATTCAGATTATCTAACAATGCGTTTGAATTATTTAGAACCGATTTCAACTCGGTGATACTTTCATTTATTAAGATTTTATTTTCGTCAATAAATTCTTTTGTTGTTAGAGCAAGTTCATTAGTATGTTTAATAAGGGAAGTTACTTCAGAACTATTTGTTTCAATCACCCTATTTAATTGAAGCGACAGCTCGCTTAGGTTTTTAAGTGAAGCCTTCAAATTCTCATTCATGTTCTCGTCGGATAATATTTCGTTAAGAGATGTGAGCGTTACTTTAATTTCGCTAAGCGTAATTACTAAATCATCTTTCATGTTTCCAACCATCGACATTACAGCCGGAATATCAGCGTGAAAAATACCTGGATGAATGGCAGAATAATCCAGAAATATTTCCGAGTTACCGGGTGTGATGTCAATTTTTTTCCCACCCATCATGTCGAGCATCGTAAGAGCGAAAACCGCATCTTCTTTTAGATCAGTATCTGCATCAATGCTTAGTTTAACAGTAACGCCGCTTTTATTAATCTTAAAATCTTCAACGAAACCCTTCCGCACTCCGTTAACCGTAACATCGTCTCCGATTTCGAGCCCGGCAACATTTGAAAAACCCACCATTAAACTCTTTTGACCTGAGGCTATAGTTAAATTCTTTGCCCATCCTAAAATCCATAAGAAAATTAACAATGCGGCAACTACAGTGATGCCAACTTTTATTTCAGTTCTTCTTTGATCTCTCATCTTCTTTTACCGTTATGATTTTTTTTAATTTATTATACTCATCATTTGTGATTAAGCTGTCGCTAATTGCTCTTGAAAATTCGACTGCAAATTGTTCAATCATTTTATCGTCAAGACTATCGATAAAATTTATCTGCTCAAAGAAATCGGTGACTAACAGCTTCAATGAATCTTTTTCCGGAGTATCATAAACATTTTTAAGATTAGTTTCCCAGTTCTCAATCAGTGTGTTTTTAAGGAATTTTTTCCCCGGCAGCAAAATTAATCTATCGAAATGATTTTGTATAAAGTATAATGTTGCCGCGGTTAGTATCGTCAAGACGATTATTAGCTTAATGAAACACCCTTTCTTCATTGAAAATATTTTGCCCCCTAAATTTTTTCGACCAGTACTTTTTTAATCCTTTTGTTAAAAACTTCTTTAACGGTAAAATGGTAACCCGCTTCATTAAACGAATACCCCTCTTTGGGAATTTGACCGGCATGATTTAAGACCATTCCACCTACTGTTTCAAAATCTTCTCCTGAAAGGTCAATGTCAATATTTAACAATTCTCTCAGCTCGGAGATTGGCAGCTTTCCTAAAAGCAGATATGTTTTTTCATCTATCTTTGTTACAGCGTTTTCTTCTTTATCGTACTCGTCTCTTATTTCTCCGATAATCTCTTCAATTACATCTTCCAAAGTGACCAAACCCGCCGTGCCGCCGTACTCGTCAACCACTATTGCAATATGCATCTTTTTTTCCTGAAATTCATGTAATAAATCGTTGATTAATTTAGTCTCAGGAACAAACAGAGGTTTACGGGCAATTTTGGGGGCGGAAAAACTTTTTTGCCGCTGAGGTTCTTTAAGATATGGCAGCAGGTCCTTAACATAAATGATTCCGATAATTTCATCAAGATCATCTTTATACAATGGTATTCTGCTGTAACCTGAAGCGTTAATAACTTCAATCATTTTTTCGAATGAAGTATTTACTGAAACGGATATTACATCAACCCGGGGAGTCATTACTTCTCTAACGGTAACGGAATGAAATTCAACAATGCTTTGAATAATTCCGTGTTCGTTTTCTTCAATGGTACCGAGTTCGTGACTTAAATCGGTGAGTTCGCTAAGCTCTTCCGTTGAAATGGCAGATTTTTTCTTATCGATTTTTATTTTACTTCCAAGCGCTTTGATTGCCTCGGCAAAGGTTTCGGTAACAGGATAAATAACAACACTGACCCAGTACATCGGCACTGCTATAAATCTTGCAAATGAAATCGAATTTTTCGAAGCCCAAACTTTAGGAATTAACTCGCCGAAGAAAATAATAAGCAC
>CAZTDB010000527.1:0-2556 GCA_964612385.1 uncultured Ignavibacteriaceae bacterium | reverse complement strand
CTTCTCAAGGTAACTATTAAAGGATATCTTACCCACTATAAACAACATAGAACCATTAATTATTAGTTGAAATTCACTTAATAAAAAAGGGAGATTTTAATTTAATTATTAAATTTAGATAGTAAAAAGCAACAAACATTAAAGAACCCCGAATGAGAGATACTAAACATTCATCAGAAATTGAACATTAGTAAAATTTATTTTTTTATGAAATGAAATTTACTTCTCTTAAATACCCTTGCGATACAAAGTTTATAGATTTAGCGGATAACATTCGTTTAGCTTATTGCGATGAAGGAAGCGGAAAGACAACATTCGTGTTAATCCATGGCTTAGGCAGTTATATTCCTACCTGGAAGTTAAACATCCCCGAATTAAAAAATTATTTTCGCTGTGTAGCGCTTGATCTTCCGGGACACGGAAAGTCTACCAAAGAAATTCATCCGGGCAGCATGAATTTTTATACACAAATATTAAAACAATTTCTGCAAGAACTTAATATTGAAAGTGCGGTTATATGCGGTCATTCAATGGGTGGTCAGATCGCAATGAATTTTACTTTGCAGTTTCCTGAATTAGTAACGAAATTAATTCTTGCTGCACCGGCAGGTTTTGAACAATTTACCGATGACGAAAAGAAATGGATAAAATCTATTTATACCGCGGAATACGTGCTGAATACTTCCGAAGAGCGTCAGACACATAGCTTTGGCAGCAGCTTCTACGAAATGTCTGAAGCTGCACAGGAAATAATTAATGATAAAATTGCGGTTAGGGACGATCCAGAATATTTTAACTATTGTACAATATTAGTCAATTCCTTGCATGGTATGCTGGACCATAATTTATTAGAAAATCTTAGTGAAATCGATAAAGATACACTGATCATTTTTGGAAAAGATGATCAATTAATTCCGAACCGGATTTTGCATAAACATTTATCCACTTTTCAAGTAGCCCGTAAAGGAGCTTCTCAAATACAAAAAAGCAAGCTGCTGTTTTTCCCGGAATGCGGGCATTATGTGCAGCTTGAAAAACCCGAATTGTTCAATCAAGCCCTAATTGAATTTCTTAAAAAAGACTTAGATTACTAAAAGCTGTTCTGCCGAACCCACATTCAGATTACTTCGTTTTTTATTTGACATTGATTTAAAAAATTTAGAATCTAATAAGGTAAATTTTTTATTGTATCTAAATTGCGCTCTTCAAATTTTTTCTTTCACTAAAAGGGAGTTAATTATGAAAAAACTTTTACTAAGTTCACTCATCTTTATTGTTTCGTCAAATCTTTTTTCCCAGCAAAATTGGAATCTTGTCTGGAGTTTAAATCAAAAGCCATTTCAAGATCCGCAAGTTGCTTCTGAAATGGCAATAGTAAAAGCCGGTTTCGATACCGATCAAGACGGCTGGGGGGAATTTCTTTGCGCTTATACCGATTTATTCGAAAACTATCTTTTAATGTATGAAGCTACGGCGGATAATACTTATGAGCTTGTATGGTATTTTAAGTACCCGGTTGTTGCCAATACATTTGCCGGTATAGCAGTTGGAGATATCGACAATAACGGAATAGTTGATATCGTTACTACAATGCCTTCAAGAACAACTCCGGATCCCAACCCGCCCAGATTGTGGTCCTTTGAATGGAATGGTGTTGTGGGTGAAAATAAGTACGGCAATTATATTTCGGGAGAAATGCAGCCAACCAGCCAGTGGAATTTTGATCTGCCGGATAATACCGATTTCAGACCGTACAGCTTAACAATTGAAGATATTGACAACGACGGTTTTAATGAATTGATCGTCGGTGTTAGGCAGGGAGACAGGGGAAGAGAAGTAATTGTCGCTTCGGTTGCGGGTGAGCTTTCGGGCTTTGGTTCATGGGTTATTGAGTACAATCTTCAAGGCTTAACCGGCGGTTCGCTTTACAGCGTTACTACCGGCGACCTTGACGGGGATGGAAACAAAGAAATCTATGCTTTTATATGGGATTTGTTCTCTCTTCATATTATTGAATGCACAGGTCCGGACCAATACGAACTCGTACTCTCACTTCCGCAAGTTTTTGCTGAGACCGGAATCGACTACGGCGCACTTGACGCAGTTAGAGTTGCCGATGTTAATAACGATGGAATAAATGAGCTTTATATCGCAAGCACAGAGCCGCCTAATGCAATGTTTATCATTACAAATATTGATGATGTAAGCGCAATTACTAAAGAAGATATAAAGCTGTTCTATCATATCCCTGTAAAAGCGGGAGGCAAGCTTAGATCTATGTGGATTGCCGATCCCGATAAGGATGGTAATTTGGATTTGATGATCGGCGGCGAACTTAACGGACAAATCTTCTCGCTTGAATATAAAGGTGAAGGCGATCCGGCTGATTCAACAAGCTGGGATTTACATGTTCTGTTCGACATTTTCGAGTACAGCGGTTTCTCTCCCGATGATTCGCCAACAATTGATCCGAGACTTTTTTACGGCTGTCCCGCAAACGATATGGATAAAGACGGTCTTGACGAATATGTCTTTGTTAACTATCGCAGCAGCTTT
>CAZTDB010000526.1:0-2557 GCA_964612385.1 uncultured Ignavibacteriaceae bacterium | reverse complement strand
TAGATTTAACCGGAATTGAAAATGTAAATATTAGTGATGCTTACAAAATAGAACTGAATTTGCCCGGAGAAATTAAATGGATTCAGTATTATAATGCTGCCACAGCAATGAAAATTAAAGAGATAAAATTCATTACCTTACCACACGGAACGTTTGCCCAGGAAACTTATTTCGATGATTATCGCGAGGTAGAAGGAATTAAATACCCTTTTTTGATAAAGCAAACTTTAGGAACGCAATCAATGGAATTTAAAGTTATGTCAATTGAGGTAAACAAAGGATTAGTAGACAGAGAATTTGAGTAAGTTTGTTAATTGAGGGTTAAAAGGACTCATTGGCATTTGATTGTTATATAAAAAACAGGGAAGCCGCTAATTAACACAAATTACACTAATGCCATCTAAAAATAATTCGTGACTTTTTTACAGTTTAATAGAACTATTAATTAAAGCTGTTAAATGGAAAAGAATAAAACAAAATATTCAGTTATAGTTTTCGATCTCGGTAATGTGTTAATACCATTCAACTACAATTTAATGCTTACAAAGCTGGACAATAAACAGCCGGGGTTAGGAGAAAAATTTTATAACTACTACAAAAATAATTATGAAATTCACCGCAACTTTGAGAGAGGCAAAATAACAGAACATGATTTTCTCTCACAAATGTTGAATGTGTTAAACGGTCATGTAAGCGAAGATGAATTTTGTAATTATTATTCAAAAATATTTTCAGTTAATGAAGATGTTGCTTCACTGCTTCCGATTCTAAAAGAAAAATATATTCTTGTTCTATTATCAAACACGAATTCAATCCACAGGAAATATGGCTGGGATCATTACTCTTTTCTTAAATATTTTGATAAGCTGATTTTGTCGTATGAAGTCGGTGCAGTTAAACCGGAAAGCAAAATATATAAAGCAGCAGAAGAGTTTACCCAAAAGCCTTCTAATGAACATTTTTTTATCGATGATATAGAAGACTATGTGCAAGGTGCAAAAAGTATCGGATGGGAGGCAGTGCAGTTTACGGGTTATCAAAAACTATTAGAAGACCTTAAGGAAAGAAAAATATTGTAGATGAAAATTCTTGCGTAAATGAAATCAACTTTAACTCAAAAGCTGCTGATTCTAATTCTGATAATCTCAAGCTTTAATCTTTTATTAACCGGCTGCAGAAAAGAAAAATCCGCGGCGCTGTCAGCCGTCGATTCATTAAAAACAAAACTTAAAGCAGAGGCAGATTCGTTAGAAAAAATTAGAGAAACCCGCCCGATAAAATATTCGTTTTATATAACAAGGAACCGAAATGCATTCAGAGAGCTGGAGCGTAAATTCGGATCGACTAAAACTAAAATAATTTTAGCATTAAATAGAATTGACCGGACGAACGTTGGTAGAAATGATACTTTGGTCATTCCGGATACGCTTTATGAAAATTTTAGGTTGTATTCACCGTTTCCATTTTATATTCCTTCCGCCGTAAAATTGCCAAAATTAATTTTTGTATCGCAGGAGGTTCAAGCGTTTGCGGCGTATGAATATGGTGCTCTGATTCGTTGGGGTGCAACAAGTACCGGCAAAAAAGAAACACCCACAAAAAATGGGTTGTTTCATACAAATTGGAAAGCAAAAGAAACGATCAGCACATTTAACGACGAATGGCTGCTAAAGTGGTATTTTAACCTCGATAATTTTGATGGCATATCCATTCATGAATACGAATTACCAGGCTACCCCGCAAGTCATGCTTGTGTTAGATTGTTTGAAGAAGATGCTAAATGGCTTTATTATTGGGCAGAGCAGTGGATAGTAACAAAAGACGAAGAAAATATATTAGCTTACGGCACGCCGGTAATTATTTTTGGTAATTATGATTTTGATGAAGCACCGCTATATAAACAGTTATCGGAAGATTCTTCAACGGTTGTTTTAACAGATTGGCGAATTGAGGATGTATTTAGCAAATTCAAAATTATAGCAGAACGAAGAGCAGCCGCACGAGATTCAATTTTAACAAAAATTTAACTCAATTCAGTCAATAATAATAAAAGCCTAATCACACGTACTTCAATTTTACATTAGATTAAAAGTCTGTAATTCTTATATTCCGCATCAAAAAAACAAGGTGTTATATGAAGTCACTCAAATATTTTGTCGTTCTGTTTATTTCAGTTTCACTTTTCAATTGCCAATCAAAAAAAGAAGAAACATCTGATATGAATCAAAACGGGGAATTCAAATATCAAACCGAACAATTTGCCGACCTTGCAATTCTAAGATATAAAGTTCCCGGATTCGAAGAGCTTACGCTTAAAGAAAAAGAGTTACTTTATTATTTATCGCAAGCAGCATTATCCGGCAGAGATATTTTTTACGATCAAAATTATAAGCATAACTTAAAGATACGGCGAACGCTTGAAGCAATTGTAAACAGCTATACCGGGGAAAGAGACGATGACAGCTTTCAGAAGTTTATAGTTTATACTAAAAGAGTATGGTTTTCAAACGGAATTCATCATCATTACTCTACCGATAAAATATTGCCTGAATTTTCA
>CAZTDB010000525.1:0-2568 GCA_964612385.1 uncultured Ignavibacteriaceae bacterium | reverse complement strand
TCTGCTGCAGCCGGAAATGACATTCCCGATAATTGTGATTCCGCTGAGAATTTCTTCGCTGTAAGAAGAACTAACAATACCGTAATCCGAAGACTTATTCTGGTTATTTATTGATATATTTTTTACAGTGGTATTACTGCCATAAAGCCATATTGAAGCATTATAAAGGAAAATACCTCCGTTTGCGGTTGAGCCGTCAATGGCGTCGTTATCATACAATGGTATTGAAATTCCTCCGTCAGAAACGAAATTACCGCTTACGCCGAATACGATTCTATCAGCTTGGTTTTGAGTATCGTATAATTTCATGGTTGTCCATGGAAGTGTACCTGGAATTGAATCTGCACCTGAACCGCAGTAATTGTTATAAACCACCCACGCCATTCCGCCCAAATTATTAATGAAGAAACGGTTATCGCTCGTATCAATATTATCGTGATATTCTACTTGCTTAATTTCTATCTTAGCCCATTCGGTAAGGTCATTAGGAACTTTCCACCGGAATGTACCCTGATCTGCTAACAAAGGAGCTATAATAATCGGTCTGCTTGTAACGTTATTAATTTCAGGAATTAAAGATATTTGTACATTCGCATTGATTCCCGTAGTATTCCAGGTTATGTTGCAAAAATCGCCTGCATTTATGCCTTCAAATCCATTGGGATAAGTTACCGCAATTTTCCTGCCTGGTATTATGAAATTATCAGATGTGTCGTATACAGCATTATTCATCTTGCTGGATATTTTTATGTAATAGTACTTACCGACAATAAGATCATTCGGCACGATCCAATTAAATAAATTCTGAGCTGCAGCGGTTGTCGCAATAGTATCTATCACTTTAAAGGGAGGAACTGAACCGGAATCCGCTTCACACAATATTATATTTACATCGCCGGCTAAATTTGTTGTAGTCCATTCAATCGGACAATCGCTTCCCAAAAACTTGTAGGTTGGTTCATTAAATGAGAGAATTTCTATTCTGCTCGGTAAAACATCATACGTAAAGCTGCTTGCATAAGAACCTTTTTGATCTACAGAGCTGCTTTTTTCCGGATCGAACAGTGCTGCATTCCAGCCTTTTAATTTTGCAATTGAGTTAGTGAAAATTTCATAAGCTCCTGCTTCCTTGTGTATAGCCTTTATTTTTATCTGATTGGTTTTGCTTGTATCCCAATCCGGGTCGTACCATTGAATATAATTATAGTGAGGCGATTTATAGTGAAAAGAAAATTTACTGTTATCAGGTGATAAGAATTGAAATATACTATCACACTTTGCAGACTGAGGAAACGAAACACGAATTACTCCCGAATCGGATTTACTGTGTCCGGTATTTTTAAATGTAATTGTTATAATAGCCGTATCGCCAATTACTGGTGTAGGCGGGTCGATATTAACACTAATTAACTTAAGATACGGACCGGGAGCCCATCCAATATGCCCCTGAGTAAAAAAACATGCGGACAGATCATTATGAAACATTACACAGTTCACGTTAGAAGGTCCTCCGTTCCGGCAATTATAATTCGGATAAAAATTAACGTACTTCCCTGTGTCGCATGGAGCTGAAGCATATTCATCAGGTGCACGAAAGATATGACCTGTTTCATGAGCTACTACGTTTTGCATTCGATTCCTTCCCCAGCCATTATTTTCATAAGTAACAATTGCATAGGGTCCTCCTTCATAAGCGAATGCAAAGCTGCTGTCCGAAAATTTTTTATCCGCATCATTTAAATCATTAATAACAAAAATGGTGAACGCCCATTTAGTATCATATTTTTCCTTTATGATTTTATTATAGTTGTAAACTTTCTCTCTCGTATTCGCACCGGCGGCTCTTCCATTCATCAATTCGTTTATCCATAATTCAGTATCATTGCCGCTTATACCGCTTCTAGTAATTGGCTCATAACTTACAGGGCAGGAATCGGGCGGTAAAATGTTAAAGAAAAATTTAAGCGTGTCCATCCATGGTGCTTGAGTCTTAATTGCGGTGTTCCACCAGCTCATAGCCGATTGTATTCCTGCTGTGGCAGAATTAACCATAGCATTTGTCCAATTCTCCTTGCTCGAATCAATTGCTCCATTGCTTTCGGGAAAAAATATTGATACTGCAACTTTTCCTTTAAGTGTATCTGAAAGTCCAGGCGGTGCCGCAATTTCAACTGGGATTTTTGTGTCTTTGCGCAGGGTTATTTCATCAGGCGAAATTTCCTTCATTACAGGTTTAGGTTCAAAACTTTGATTCCAATAGTATATCGCAGATTCAGTTCCGAAATCTTTTACCGGAATTTCTTCCGGTGAAATTTTGGTGTAATAGATTTTTTTAATTCCATTTTTGCCTTCCAACAAATGTGCAATAGCGGGATTTATATATCCTATGGCTGAATTTAAAGGAGTAATAAGAGCAGCTTCACCGCCGTTTAATTCAATGAATTTTATTGCGCTGTGCATTTCCTCAATTGTGTTAACATCGAAGTAAATAAAACACCTGTTAATCTCTTGCGCATTCGTGGGATGCTGCGAAATGGCGGAAATGAATATTATCAAATACCAAATAAG
>CAZTDB010000524.1:0-2571 GCA_964612385.1 uncultured Ignavibacteriaceae bacterium | reverse complement strand
CGATTATATAAACAAAGTGTTTGATCCGCCGGGATTCGACATCTTCCGTTTTTTAACATTCCGATCGGCATTGGCAGCAATAACAGGTTTATTTCTTTCTTTTTATCTAGGACCCAAAATCATTAAATATTTGCAAAAGCAGCAAATCGGTGAGGCGAAAAAAATTGAAGGGCCAAAATTTCATTGGTCTAAGGCAGGTACTCCTACCATGGGAGGAATAATCATAATTCTTTCGGTAGTTATTCCCGTGCTGCTTTGGGGCGAATTAAAAAGCACATATATCATTTTAATTTTAGCCGGAACTGTTTGGTTAAGCCTGGTAGGTTTTCTTGACGATTACCTGAAAGTGGTGAAGAAATATCCAAACGGATTAATTGCACGGTATAAATTGTTAGGTCAAATACTCATCGGGGTTGTAGTAGGTTCAGTAATTTATTTTTCACCGGAGTTTGAAGGGATAAACTCAATTACAACAGTACCTTTCTTGAAGAATGTAAACTTTGATTTTTCATTTTTATATATCCCCGTTGTTATTTTTATTATTACTGCAACTTCAAATGCCGTTAATCTAACCGACGGATTGGATGGTTTAGCTATTGGTGTAACGGTTATTGTTATGATTGCTTTAGCAATACTAAGCTATGTAAGCGGTAACGCCATCTTTGCCAATTATCTTAATATAATTTATCTGCCTGGTTCAGGTGAGTTAACGGTATTCGTGGCAGCGTTAGTTGGTGCATCGTTAGGATTTTTATGGTACAACTCTTATCCCGCACAGGTTTTTATGGGTGATACCGGTTCGCTTGCATTAGGCGGCGCATTTGGAATTTTAGCGGTTCTGATTAAAAAAGAATTGTTCATACCGATACTTGGTGGGATTTTTTTTATGGAGACAATCTCAGTAATCGTTCAGAGGCTGTACTTCAAATACACAAAGAAAAAATTTGGCGAGGGAAGAAGAGTATTTAAAATGGCTCCAATACACCATCACTTCGAGATGGTTGGGTGGCCCGAGCCGAAAATAGTAATAAGGTTTTATATCATCGCAATTATTCTGGCAATAGTAAGCTTAGTTTCATTTAAAATAAGATGATGGATATAAGCGGAAAAAAAATATCGATAATAGGTGCAGGCAAAAGCGGAATCGGTGCCGCAAGGCTGATACAAAAATTGAATGCCGTCCCATTTGTAAGCGATCATGCGGGTGACAAATTTGTGCAAAGTTCAGTTCAGCTTCTCAGTCCGTTAAATATCGAATACGAAATCGGCGGACATACTGAAAAAGTTTTTGACTGCGATTTGATGGTTATCAGCCCGGGCGTACCTTCTGATGCTGGAGTAATCAAAACTGCCGCTCAAAAGAAAATAAAAATAATCAGCGAGATTGAGCTTGCTTATCATTTTTGTAAAGGAAAGGTTATTGCAATTACCGGCACAAACGGAAAGACGACTACAACAAGCCTGTGCGGTCATGTGTTTAATCAATGCGGGGTTAAAACTTACGTTGCAGGCAATATCGGCAACGCATTCTCCGAAATTGCTTTGGAAGTTAGAGAAGATGAATTTGTCTCGCTGGAAGTATCGAGTTTTCAGCTTGATTTTATCGAAGAGTTTAAACCAAATGCGGCAATAATTTTGAACATAACGCCCGATCACCTAAACCGTTATGATAACGATTTTAATAATTATATTAATTCAAAGCTGCGAATCTATATGAATCAAGATGCTTCGGACTACCTTATTCTAAACAAAGATGATGATATAGTAAGTGAATTTGCAAAGAATTATAGAGCGAAGGATTATTATTTTACCCTGCGCGGCAAAACAAATTACGGATGCTTTAAAGAAGATGAACAAATTTATTTTACCGAAAGCGGTAAAGTGCAGTTTGAGTGCCTGGTTTCGGATATTAAATTAAAAGGAAGTCATAATCTTTCTAACGCAATGGCTGTTATATGCGCGGCTAAATTGTTTGGGCTGAATAGCGAAAAGATCAAACACGCGCTTAATACCTTTGAAGCAGTTGAACACCGCTTAGAGTTTGTAAGAGAAATTGAAGGCGTAAAATATTTTAATGATTCAAAAGCTACTAATGTGGAATCTGTTTGGTATGCTTTGAGCAGCTTTGATAACCCGATTTTTTTAATTCTCGGCGGGCAGGACAAAGGAAACGATTATAACCGAATAAAAGATATTGTAATTGAGAAAGTAAAAAAAATATTTGCAATAGGTTCTTCGGCGGATATAATTTTTAATTTCTTTCATAAGGATGTTAAAGTTGAAGTAAAAGCATCGCTCGAAGCAGTGGTAACAACAGCTAACAATGAAGCAAGAGAAGGCGATATCGTTTTATTATCGCCTGCTTGTGCAAGCTTCGATATGTTCGATAATTACGAACACAGAGGAAAAGTTTTTAAAGAAGCGGTAAATAATTTATAATGAAAAAATTAGCAGCGGCGGTATTTTTTGACGCTTTTATATTAGTCCTGTTGGGATTAATAATTGTAATGAGCGCAAGCAGCACATACAGCGCATTGAGATTTGACGGAATTTTTCACCTCTTTAATTCAC
>CAZTDB010000523.1:0-2578 GCA_964612385.1 uncultured Ignavibacteriaceae bacterium | reverse complement strand
AATGATCACTTTTTTCTGGTCCGCACTAAAGGTAACCTGGGTAGCCTTTCCATTCACAAGCGGTTTATCGGCACTTTTATCCCAGAGTGCATACACATCAGTCGGGAGAAGAATGGCAATGTCGTGCGCAGCTTTAATCTCACCGCCAGCCACATCGGTAATCGTGATTGCGGGTAACTCCGTAGGAAGCTCATTCAAAATCAACGAAAGCCAATCGTTAAGGATAAAAGTAACCGAGGTTGCCGCACGAACATGCGCAGGACTTAACAAAACCACACGGCGGCGTAATATTTAACCTCGCAATCAAACTTGCCGATGAGATGATTATATCAATTATGAAGTTCAAAGCCGAAGGCGATGTGCTTTTCCCTGAGATTTCGGAGAAGGAATGGGAGCTTTTATCTAAAGAAGAACGAAGTGAATTTACTATTTATCGTTACGTAAGAAGAGAATATGAACAAAAATCGAATTAAAATATTACCAGAAAATTTATCTTCTAAAATTGCCGCCGGTGAAGTTGTACAGCGCCCCGAATCCGTTGTGAAAGAGCTGCTTGAAAATGCCATAGACGCCGGCGCTGCAAATATTGAATTGATAGTGAAAAGAGCAGGTAAAGCCCTTATCCAGGTTGTTGACGACGGAGCTGGGATGAATGAGGAAGATGTATTGCTTTGTGTGCAGAAGCATGCAACAAGTAAAATAAGTTCTTTAGAGGACTTAGAATCCATATCAACTTTAGGCTTTAGGGGCGAGGCTTTGAGCTCGATTGCCGCAGTAAGTCAATTGGAAATAAAAACCGAAACAAAAGATGAAGAATTAGGCACATTTCTTCGCGTTGAAGATAATGGCGCACTATTAAAGGAAAAAGGTTCTTTTCCAAAAGGGACATCGCTATCGGTAAAGAATTTATTTTATAACGTTCCTGCAAGAAGAAACTTTCTTAAAACCGATGCAACCGAGTCGAAACATATTATCGACACTTTCAATAAAATCTCATTAGGGCATCCTGATTTAAGCTTTAAATTTTTTAATGAAGATGAATTAATATTCAATTACAAATCTGGAACTTTAGAAGATAGAATTTCACAAATCTTCGCCGATAACATGCTTGATGCACTGATACAGGTTGATGAAAAAACGGATTTTATATCTATTCACGGTTATGTTGGCAAACCTAAATATTTGAAAAAGAGTAAAGGGGAACAATATCTATTTTTAAATTCAAGGTATGTCAGCAACAAGCAGATAAATCATGCCGTCTTTACTGCCTATGAAAATATACTCGAAAAAGGTGATTATCCTTTTTTCGTTCTCTTTCTGGAAATCGATCCTAAGCGGATAGATGTGAATGTGCATCCATCGAAATTAGAAGTAAGATTTGAGAACGAAAAAGATGTTTATAATTTTGTGCTTACAGTAATAAAACGGAGCCTTGGAATGCAGGACCTGGTCCCATCTATGGTGTTTACGGATGAAAATTCAAGCCTGGAAAAATTAACATTAGATTCTTTTAACAAATCTGAACGGAATGATTTCAGCGATAGACCGGTTTTTTCGGAGAGAAAGTCTTATGCAAAAACGGATTTCTCTGACCGTGAAATAGATTTGATCTTCGGAACGCTGACGGATGAGCCGGTTAAAAAGGAACAAGAATTTCCGCATCCGTTTGAAGAGAAAGAGAACCGGGAAATACTTCACCAGCCTGCAGTAAAAAAATCTGAAACAGCCGAAGAATCCACTTTCATTATTCAATTGCACAACAAATATATTCTTTCTCAAATCAAATCCGGCTTGATGATTATCGATCAGCACGTTGCACACGAAAGAATTTTATACGAAAAAGTACTCACCCGTTTTGAAGCCGATTTTCCTTTTTCGCAGCAGTTAATATTTCCCAAAACACTTAATCTCGATCCCGGTCAAATCGGTATATTAAAAGAAATTCAATCTCACTTAATAAAACTTGGATTTGATTTAAAATTTTTCGGACAAAACACCATAGTAATAGACGGCGTTCCGGATGATATTAAAGGCGGTTCCGAAGAAAAGGTTCTGCTCGAATTAATTGATGAATATAAAACTAACGAGCGTGAAAAGGATTTGGATATTAAAGACAATGTAGCCAAATCATATTCATGTAAAGCAGCCATAAAAGCAGGCGATAAGCTTTCTGAACGGGAAATGCGGTTATTGATCGATCAGCTTTTCGCCACGTCTATGCCTTATGTATGTCCGCACGGCAGACCGATAGTAGTGAAAATTTCTTTAGATGAATTCGACCGCAGATTCGGAAGGACTTCGTAGTTAAATTTTTTATGCAATCAGAATAGAAAAAATTTTGAAGGATATTTTTAGGAATACTTATGAATAACAAAGATTTTTCCGGCGCCAAAAAGAAATTCGAGGAAGATTTAAATTCACAACCCGCAACGGGAATGAAATTTACAACAGTCAGCGGAGAAGAAGTTAATCCGCTTTATACTCCTGATGACATCGCCGATATCGCTTATCTGGATGATATAGGTTTCCCAGGTCAATATCCCTATACAAGAGGAATTCACTCAACCGGATATAGAGG
>CAZTDB010000522.1:0-2583 GCA_964612385.1 uncultured Ignavibacteriaceae bacterium | reverse complement strand
TGGGTTGATCTTAGAAGCATATTTATTTAGTTTTATATCAGACTAATTCAGTCCTATTTCATGTTAAAACTATCGAAAAAAACAGAATATGCACTAATGGCTGTGAAATACATCGCAGTAAATAACGGAGGAAATTGTATTACAGCCAAGGAGATCTCAAGCAGCTATAAAATCTCTTATGAATTAGTTTCAAAGATTTTACAACAGTTAACTAAATTTAACCTTGTTCAATCCTTTCAGGGAGTTAAAGGAGGTTATACACTTCCCCGCTCGCCGAATGAAATAACTCTGATTGAAATACTAAAAGCTGTTGAGCCAAATTATTACATAACCGACTGCATGAGCGAAAGTGGCTCGAGTGAGGATTGCCGGCACTTCGACTGCTGTATGATTCGCAATCCACTGATGAAAATTCAAAAGCAAATTGAAAATATTTTTAAACAAACCACGATAAAAGAAATAATTTAGTTAATTATGAAATTTCCAATTTATCTTGATAACCATGCTACAACTCCGGTTGACCCTGAAGTCTTAGATGCAATGCTTCCCTACTTTACAGAAAAATTCGGTAATGCGGCAAGCAAGAATCATGTTTTTGGATGGGAAGCTGAAAGCGCAGTTGAACACGCGCGTAAACAGATTGCCGATTTCATTGGTGCTGAACCAGATGAGATTTATTTCACAAGCGGGGCTACTGAATCGATAAATCTTGCACACTTCGGTATTGCACAAAGTTATGGTAATAAAGGTAAACGAATCATTACATCAGCAGTTGAACATAGTGCTGCTCTTGATTCATTGAAATACTTGGAACGTAACGGATTTGAAATTATTTATCTTCCAGTAAATGCTTCAGGTGAGATTGATGTTAACCGCTTAGCTGAAAGTTTAGATCAAAGTACAATACTTGTTTCTATTATGACCGCAAACAACGAAATCGGAACTATAAACAATATTGATGAAATAAGTAAAGTTTGTAGAGGAAAAAATGTTTATTTTCATACTGATGCAGCACAAGCCCTTGCTAAAATAAAATTCGATGTATTAAAATCTAACATAACTTTAGCATCCTTTTCTGCTCATAAAATTTACGGACCAAAGGGTATAGGAGCCTTATATGTAAAGAAAACCGAACCACCTGTTAGATTAAATCCTTTACTTTTCGGCGGCGGTCATGAAAAAACCATTCGTTCCGGAACTTTAAATGTTCCCGGAATTGTAGGATTCGGTAAAGCTGTTGAAATTTGCTCGAGAGTTTTCGATGAAGAAATAACAAGAATTTCGAAACTGAGAGATAAATTATATCATTCACTAGTTTCCTTTCTTGATCACATTCACTTGAATGGTAAAATGGAAAACAGATTAGCCGGCAACCTGAATATGAGTTTTGAGGGAGTTACTGCCGAATCACTTATTATGGAAATGCGAGAGTTAGCCGTTTCTACAGGTGCTGCATGCACATCGGCAAGCTTGAAATCGAGCCACGTCCTAAAAGCCATTGGAGTGCCGGACAATTTAGCAAAATCGTCCATCCGTTTCGGAATCGGTCGTTTTAATACAGAAGAAGAAATAGATTACGCCAGCAAAAAAATAATTGAAACAGTTACAAAGTTGAGGAGTCTCTCTCCATCGTGGACATTGAGAGAAGAACATAAAATTTCTTAAAGGAGGAAAAAGAATGTCGGAAAGCCAAATGAAAAAGTTACTTGATTTACTACGCAATGAATATAAAATTTTACTGAATTATTTAAGAGCAAAATATCCTTTGTTCCATAATTCAAATCTTTTCTTTAGGGATTTTCAATACGGAATAAGAAGATTTCTCGAAAGAAAAGAATTCAAGGTATCTTATCAAGATGCTGAAAAGCTTGCTAATGAATTGGGAAGATATTTGGAACAGCAGGGTATTTTCATTAAAGTTAATATTCTTGGATGGAAATTAAATTATCCGGAATTTGCCACTACAACACCGGGTGATCCCTTATAAAAATGTATTAGCCATATTTATTAAATAGGAGAAAAGGAAAATAATATGAGCACAACACAAATTGATTCCGAAATAAAAATTACCGAAAAAGCTGCCGGTGAAGTATTAAAAATAATGAGGGAGAACAACGTTCCCGACTCTTATGGTCTACGTGTTGGAGTAAAAGGCGGCGGTTGTTCGGGTATGACTTACACCTTGGGCTTTGATGCCGAACAGCGTGAAGGTGATACGTTGATTGAGGAACACAATGTAAAGTTGTTTGTTGACGGAAAAAGTTTATTCTACTTATCAGGCACAGAGCTTGACTTTAGTGATGGTTTGAACGGACGCGGTTTTGTGTTTAATAATCCAAATGCTACGAAAACCTGCGGCTGCGGTGAATCATTTAACGTATAAAGGGGAATTTGATGAAAAGAAGAAAATTTCTGTTCGCATTAGGAGCTTTGCCTGCTGCTGCCGGTTTAAGTTCAGTATCAAATTCTATGAATATATTTAACATAAATAAAAGGAGTAATACTAATATGAGTAAATTTGAATTGCCTTCACTGCCTTATTCTTACGATGCGTTAGAACCATACATTGATAAAACGACCATG
>CAZTDB010000521.1:0-2594 GCA_964612385.1 uncultured Ignavibacteriaceae bacterium | reverse complement strand
GCCTGAACCGCCATCGCCTAATCCAATGTGAAGATAACCATTAGGACCAAATGCAATCTGCCCGCCGTTATGGTTCGAATAGGGCTGCGGAACTGTTAATAAGATTAATTCGCTGCCGGCATCAGCTCGATTTGGATTTGAAGTGCTCACTCTAAATCTTGATATAACCGAGCGTAATGGATTAGGTGCAGTATAATTCAAATAAAAGTAACCATTCTGCCTGTATTCGGGGTGGAAAGCCAATCCCAACAACCCCATCTCCCCTCCCGATACAACTCTATCCGAAATATCTAAAAATGTTTCTGCTGATGCCACGGTCTTAGAGTTCGGAAAGACTTTAATTTTCCCGCCTTGTTCAATGACGAATATTCTGTTTGTTCCGTCACCGGCATTTTGAAGATCAACCGGATTTGAGAAGGTCAAATTCGGAAAAGCTTTTTCCAACTGAATTTGAGAAAAGCAAACCGGAAAAATGTAAAACAAAACGATCGATATTAAAAATAATTTTTTCATTTTGACTTAGTAGTTTTTTTCTTTGATAGTGAGGCAGCTTTCTTTTTTACCGATGATTGTTTCTTTATTTCCAAGTTCGATAGTCTGTCTTTAAATTCTTCCCAGCGATAACCGGATGTGTCGGATAAATGTTTTGCTTGAGTTACAATTTCATAAGAATTTCTCAAACGCTCATTCAGCTTTAGATTTCTGTTTTTAGTGTTTGATTTATCACTCTTCTCAGTCATAGAATTGCAGTTAAAAACATTATAAAAATAATAAATCCAATCGAGAAGAGTTTCCATATTCTCCTTGCTGTAATACAGGATGCCGTCAAATTCATTTAAATTTATGAAATTAAAAACAACACTGTGATTTAAAAATTCAATCAGTTTTATTCCAATACTTTTATCATCGCCATTTGATTGAACGAACAAATTATTAATCTGGTGTAATGCTTTGTTCTTTAACAGTAGTTTCATAAGCAGCATTTCATTTGCAAAATTTTTTTGATTGCTTTCGAATTGCTGCAAGTAGTTTGAAATTACTTTATCGAACATCAGTGTGTGATAAAGGCTGCCGTGGCTGTTCGGATTTACCACTCTATTCAAAACCGTAACGGCAAAAAGTATCTCCTTATAAAAGTTGTGATTAGGAATTAGGATAAGTAATTCTTCCACCGCCTGCCTAAACCACTTAGCTGAATTTTTTCTTTTATAAGTTGTCTGAATATAATTATTAAAATCTCTCAGATTAATTATATCCTGTTTTAGGTATTCAATTGCAGTTTTGGAATTCACTTCAGGAGTGGTGAAATGATTTATTTCGATTATGAGAGAATTAAAAGCATTTAATAATTTTTCGGTATCATTAATTTTATTATCGAAACAAAATTCCTCGAATTCATCCTTTATAGAATAATTTAGCAGTTCATAACATTTATTATGAACGGGTGAAAGGTGCAATTCATGCAGTGCATCATAAACAGACGGAACTCCTCTGCCGGCTAAAAAATTATTCAGCCTTTCGTACTGTCCCGTTGAATCAAAAACCTCACGGAAATTTATACAAACCCTGCTTTGATAACCGCCAAGATAAATATGAAAACCTAATTCATTCAATTCGCGTCCTGAAATTAAATATTCCAATCCGGTTCTATGGTCTGAATAAATATAGTAGAAGCCCGATTCCCTCTTGAAACCCAACGCCTCGTTAAGATTTTTTGTTCTATAATACTTCGATTCTTCACCGGCAGGCATAACGGCTTTGTTAACAGAATGATGTATTGTGCCTTTTGCTTCCGAATAGGAATTATTGTATAAAATTAAAACTTTATCATCACCCGAGCGATTGGAATAGGCAAAGACATTTTCGTTGACATTTCCTGCGATATCAATAAAATCGTACAATTCAAATCCCGAAACCTGACTGAAGAGGTATCTTCGCTTTAATAAGGGAAAAATCTCCTCTTGATGCCTCTGTACAAGATGTTCATCAACAAATTCATCGTAATAGGAACGCTGGTATTCCATGCCGTACTTTTCTGCAAATCCTTCTATTTGACCGTGAGCAAACATCGGAAGTCCCGGCAAAGTAACCATCATCAATGCCACTCCGAAATATTTATCACCTTTTCCGAATTGATTAATGGCGGTTTCTTCATCGGGATTGCTCATAAAATTTACATATCGTTTCAGAATCTCAGGATTAAATTCAAGAGTATTTTTGATCAACAGCCTGTATTTGTCATTCTCTTCTTTCATAAGCATGTGCATAAATGCACTGTTGTAAACGCGATGCATTCCAAGCGTTCTGACAAAGTACCCTTCCATGAGCCAAAAAGCTTCGGCAAGTAAAAGAGTATTCGGCATTTCAGAGTTAATGCGGTCAACTACTTCTCTCCAAAATTCTTTTGGCATTAATTTGTCGAATTCACTTTGACTCATCGAGTAATCCGAGCGTGAAGGAATTGCTCCGCCCGTGCCGGGTTTTGGAAACCATAATCGTTGATAGTGTTTCTTAGCTAATGTCATTGCTGCATCAAAGCGGATGATAGGAAATTGCCGGGCTACATGCATAATTGTTTGAATCACCGCTTCCCT
>CAZTDB010000520.1:0-2596 GCA_964612385.1 uncultured Ignavibacteriaceae bacterium | reverse complement strand
TCCATAAAATTTACCCCGGAAAGTTTCTTCATCTTCAATAGAGAAAGCAGGGTCATAATCAAGGCTTGTATTTGTAACGTCCTCATTAATTCCAACGGTAAAATGATTTTTTGGTTTTTGATTTTTATCATTCAATAATGCTTTATACATATCATCGAAGACGGCTTTAACCATTGCAGGTGTAAATTCTTTTGATGAAAGTCCGTACCGTCCGCCGTAAATTTTTGGATAGTTAAAGGGCAATTCTCCGGCAACAAACTTTTCTGAAACAGCATTTACAACATCTAAGTAGAGCGGTTCGCCGGGTGCGCCCGGTTCCTTAGTGCGGTCTAAAACAGTAATTACTTTTGTAGAAAAGGGGAGTGCATTGATAAAATGGTCGATTGAGAATGGTCGGTATAACCGTACTTTAACCAAGCCCACTTTCTCTCCTTTGTTTACTAAATGCTCAACCATTTCTTCGGCTGCACCTGCACCCGAACCCATTATCACTATAATTTTTTCTGCATCAGGTGCCCCAATATAATCGAAGAGATGATACTGCCTGCCTACAAGCTTTGCGAATTTATCCATTTGTTTTTGAACAATACCCGGACATGCATTATAGAATGGATTAACAGTTTCTTTCGCCTGGAAAAATACATCGGGATTTTGAGCGGTACCTCTAATTACAGGCTTATCGGGAGTAAGCGCTCTCTTCCTATGTTCAATTATAAGCTCATCGTCTATCATTGCTTTCATATCTTCCATAGAAAGTTCTTCAATTTTCATAACCTCATGTGAAGTTCGGAAGCCGTCAAAGAAATGTAAAAAAGGAATTCTTGATTCAAGCGTAGATGCCTGTGCGATCAATGCAAAGTCCATTACCTCTTGAATTGAGTTAGAAGCCATTAAAGCAAAACCTGTTTGCCTTGTAGCCATAACGTCGCTGTGATCGCCAAAGATTGAAAGTGCATGCGCCGCAACAGATCTTGCCGACACATGAAAAACAGTGGGGGTAAGCTCGCCCGCTATTTTATACATGTTCGGAATCATCAGCAGCAAACCTTGAGATGCAGTAAATGTAGTAGCAAGCGCACCGGTTTGCAACGCACCGTGGATACTTCCGGATGCACCGCCTTCACTTTGAAGCTCGCTCACGGAAGGAACGATTCCCCATAAATTCTTTTTACCGACGGCAGCCCATGCATCGCACCACTCACCCATGTTTGATGAAGGAGTGATAGGATAAATTGCAATTACTTCATTGGTATGAAATGCTACATAAGCAGCGGCTTCGTTGCCGTCAATTGTTACTTTATTCCTTTTCATTTTATTCCTGAATTAAATTTTAAATTTGCGTGTTAAGTCCTTTGGTTGAGCCAAAAATTATACCAAGTTATTTTTATTGAAAATAAAGATAATTTATGTCAAATTTTATCACTTTCGAGAATGATTATTCAGCATAATTTGGCGTTTTACTACTTTTAAGAATGCTGCTCCATCAAACAGTTAAGAATTCGCAATGTTCAATTATTTACGATGTTTAACTATCTTTATACATAAAATATCGGGGTGTAGTCTCTATTAATTACAAAAATATAGGTGGATCATGAAAAAATCTAAATTTCAAATTTTTGTTCTCTTAATTTTCATTGCTCTCTTTATTAATGCGGAAAATTCATTCTCACAATCATTTAAATTTGTTGCAATGTCCGACAGCCGCGGCAGCTACAATGGTGTAAATGAACCGGTCTTAAGTACTCTTGTAAGTCACATGCTTGAGAATCATCCCGATACAAAGTTTGTATTATTCCCGGGAGATATGGTTAACGGAAACAAAACGAATCCGGATGATACTTATAATCAATTGTTAAATTGGAAAAGAATAATGAAGCCGGTGTACGATAATCCCAATATGATTTGGCCAAAAATTTGGGTAACGGTTGGTAACCACGAAGTTCAGCATTTTAAGGATGAAGAAAATTTCAGAGCGTTGTTTCCCGATGTTTTTATGAACGGACCTCACGATGAAAAGGGACTAACTTACTTTTTCGATTACAACCAAACAACATTTGTATTCGTAACAAGCGATAGATGGTATTACGGCGATCCGGATGATACAACAGATGACCGAAGAGACTGGCATTATATAAAACATTTAGATTGGCTTGAAGAAACTCTTAAAGCTGCACGGGAAAGAGGAAACAAATACATTTTTGTTATGAGCCACGAACCGGCTTTTCCCATCGGCGGGCATTTGAGAGACGCTCTGCCAAATCTCGGTATGAACTTAACTCTGCCCTTAGATTCAACAAGACTTTGGTACTTAAATCAACGTGATGAGTTTTGGAGAATTTTGAGAGACTTCAATGTTACTGCCTATATCTGCGGACACGAACATATTTACGGCAGGCAAACGGTAAACGGTGTTTACCAAATTGTTGCCGGAAGCTGCGGTGCACCGCTTTATCATTTCAATCCGTTATACGGCGACAATCCCGAAGTAAAAAAATCGGGACAGGAAATGACATACGAAGAAGCTTTGCCTTATTATGAAGTATTAAACTATAACTATGGACCCGAGGGTAATTCGCAAGCAACCTGGGATTTTGAG
>CAZTDB010000519.1:0-2598 GCA_964612385.1 uncultured Ignavibacteriaceae bacterium | reverse complement strand
CATTTAATCCAAGTACAAAAATAAAATATACCATCCCGTCAAATGCAAAAAATCAAATGTCAAACGTAACTCTAAAAGTTTATGATATACTTGGACATGAACTCGCAACACTTGTTAATGAGAGAAAATCTCCCGGCAGTTATGAAGTTGAATTTTCCATTGGATCCATCGGAACAACCGATAACCTGACAAGCGGTGTTTACATTTATTCACTTTCGTGCGGAGATTTCAAACAGTTAAAGAAAATGATTCTGATGCGTTAAAAAATCAGAGATGACATCTTTAGCAGCCGACTTCTTATCAAAAGATGTCATCTCTATTTTACAATATTATTTCTTCCAAAGGGGTGGATGTTTCAAATGGAAATCTGATACGCTTTGAAATGCCTTTCCCAACAAAACTAATTCAGCTTCGCCAAATAATTTTCCTATGATGCTAATGCTTGTTGGTGTTCCTTTTTCCGAAAATCCGTTTGGCAAAACCAGACATGGATGCCCGGTTAAATTTGTCAGCAATAAATTATCGCCTTCCCATGAGGGGGCAATAATTAAATCTACCTCACTCATCAGCTTTCCCATATCCTCAATAAGCTGGTACCGGATACGTGAAGCATTTATATATTCCACTGCAGGAATAAAGCGCGACATTCTGAAAGAATTGGGCCATGCCCTTTTTATTTGTCTTACAAGAAGATCATCTCTATTGCTTCTTGTTAATTCATCGAATGCCGCCGCAGACTCAGCCGAAAGCATGATTGAAAGATCTTCTACCGGATATTTTGGAAGCTGAACAGGAATTAATTCAATACCAAGCTTCCGGAATGTTTCGAGAGCCATCGAATCATTTTGTTTGAATGAGTAGCCGCCGGCGAAGTCGTCCATTAAATAGCCAACACGAAGTTTTTTAATATCCGCATTCGAGTTATAGTTGAACGGAACATCGAACAAAGTTTGATCGATGCCGTCGAGACCATGAATGGCATTTAGTACTATTGCACAATCTTCGGCATTTCTTGCAATAGGACCGATCTTATCCATCGTCCAGCTCAATGCCATTGCACCTGCTCTGGATACTCGTCCATAAGTTGGGCGTAATCCTGTAACTCCGCAAACTGTGGAAGGAGAGACAATCGAGCCATAAGTTTCTGTACCGATTGCAAACGGAATCAATCCTGCTGAAACAACCGCAGCCGAGCCGGCTGATGAGCCGCTCGATCCCTGTGTAGTATCCCATGGATTTCTGGTTTTACCGCCGAACCAAACATCGCCCCATGCAAGCGCACCCATCGAAAGTTTTGCAGCGAGCACGGCACCTGCGGCTTCGAGCCTTTTAATTACTTCGGCATCTTCATTTATTACCTGATCTTTATAAGGCATGGCTCCCCAGGTTGTTTTATAATTTTTAACGGCTAAAAGATCTTTTGCGCCGTATGGAATTCCGTGAAGCAATCCCTTATAATTTCCCGAAGCTATTTCTTCATCCGCTTTTTTTGCCTGCTTCAATGCTAAATCTTCAGTTAATGTTATAACGCATTCCAATTCCGGTCCGAATTTTTTAAGCCGCTCCAAATACATTTTTGTCAATTCAGTTGAGGATACCTTTTTATTTTTTATCAAATAAGCAAGTTCACCGATCGAATAAAAAGCAAGGTCCTCAATTTTCTCGGGCATTCGTGTATAGGAATAATCGCTAATAATAAACGGCTCTTTCTCAGTTTCAAGCTTAAGCCCCACAGGTAAAGGATTAAAATTAATTGAGGGAGGTACACTATTAGCAAGACTAAATTCTCTGATTTTTTTGTAATTGCCAAGCTGTTCATTCAAGCCGTCTAACATCGAATCCCTTTCTGCATCTGTAAATTCCAATCCGATAAGTTTTTCGGCGTTCGCAATCATATCTTTAGTTATAAGAATTTCTTTATCGTTCTGAAAGAGAAACGCAGCCGCTGAAAGAGAAACGATACTAACGATAATGAGGAAGTAAGTTTTAAGTAAATTTTTTTTCATGATTGGCTCCTGGGATGATCATTGACGAATATTTGTTCACCAAGCAGTTTGCTCAGAGTTCAATTCAAAAAAAATATTTAGCAGAATGTAAAGTATCTGTTTTTTATGAAGTTGAATTTTCAGCCACGGATGTAAGTTGAATAAATCACTCAATAGGCTATCACATAACTCTTTTATTTCATCAATACAAAGCCGCTCGATGGATTAACACTTATCTTATTGGAAATTTTTCCAAGCGGCTTAATTCCTGCAGATTTTTCGTTTACCAAAATATTCCATTCACCTTCAGGAAGATTAAATTGTTCAGTCTTTTTCGGGTTGGCATTCATCAAAACAATAAAATTCTGATCCTCATGGTTTACAGAGAATCCGACAGCGAAGGGATTATCTTTTATATCAAAAAATTTTACTTCCTCATAAGCTGCTCTTCTGAATGCGCTGTATTTATTTCTTAAGGCTATTAAACCTTTGTAATAATTTAAAAGCTCTTCGTTAGTCGATGCATGTTTATAGTTAATGTAGTTTGTTTCATTATCCTTATCATAGCTGTTATGATCTATTCTTCCTTTATGCGGATCTTTAACGTCGATGT
>CAZTDB010000518.1:0-2605 GCA_964612385.1 uncultured Ignavibacteriaceae bacterium | reverse complement strand
AGACCAGCATTCATTGGTTAGGCATAGTATTTGTCAAATTGCACAGCATATAAAAATTTTTAAGATAATAATTAAATAGAAATAATTTTTTGATGCCCTGCTTACTCGGTAATTACTCTTGTAAAATTCCTTTAATTTTTACCTTTCAAAAGCGGATTTAAAGTAACACCCAAATGATTTTACAGGTACTCTTTGCCGGAGAACAAATTAAATATTGAATTTAAAATAAATTAACCCATAAGGAGTAAATATGGCTGTGCAGGAATTTGCCGCTGTTAAAAACAATTCAGTACCGGAACAGGAAACTAATTATACGTTTGCACTTACAATATTAACTTCACTTTTTTTTATGTGGGGATTTTTAACGTGCTTGAATGATATTTTAATTCCTCATCTTAAAGCGGTCTTCTCGCTCAACTATGCACAGGCAATGCTCATTCAATTCAGCTTTTTTGCCGCTTATGCAATAGTATCTCTTCCATCCGGAATTTTAGTAAAAAAAATCGGATACAAAAAAGGAATAGTTATCGGACTTATCACAGCAGGCATCGGATGTTTAATTTTTTATCCGGCGGCAGGTTATAGATCATATACTATATTTTTGATTGCATTATTTATACTCGCAGCCGGTATAACCTTACTTCAAGTTGCAGCCAATCCTTACGTAGCTATTCTCGGAAAGCCGCAAACCGCATCAAGCAGATTGAATTTAACGCAGGCTTTTAATTCATTGGGAACAACAGTTGCACCATACTTTGGCTCTCTGCTTATTTTATCTGTGGCGGTAAAAAGCGCAGAAGATATTCATCAAATGAGCAGTGCTGAATTAAGTGCATACCAATTAGCCGAAGCCGGCGCAGTGCAAGTACCTTATCTCGGTTTAGCTGCAGCTCTTTTAGTAATAGCAGCTATATTCGCTTTAATCAAGCTGCCTGAAATAGAAGCAAGCTCAGTTGCAGCAAGTAATGGCAACGGAAAAAGTTTTGACGATCTTTCTCATAGTGCATGGGGATATAAGCATCTTATACTTGGTGCCATTGGAATTTTTGTTTATGTCGGTGCCGAAGTATCAATCGGAAGCTTTTTAGTTAATTATTTCGGTCATGCCGATATAGTTGGATTACCTGAAGTTCAGGCAGGAAAATTTGTGTCGTTATATTGGGGCGGTGCAATGGTCGGGCGATTCATCGGCTCAGCGGTTCAGAGAAAAATAAAACCGGGAACTGTTCTTGCATTTAATGCTTTAGTTGCATCCGGTTTGGTTATTACTTCTATGATGACCTACGGATATATCGCAATGTGGTCAATCCTCCTTGTCGGTTTGTTCAATTCAATAATGTTCCCAACAATTTTTACTCTAGCAATTGATGGCTTAGGTAAGCATACAGGACAAGGTTCGGGAATCCTGTGCACTGCTATTGTTGGCGGTGCAATCATACCAGTGTTGCAAGGCGTAATTGCAGACAACATAGGAATTCATCACGCTTTTATACTCCCGGTAATTTGTTACTGGTTTATTGCATATTATGGAGCAAAAGGGCATATTCCGGCACATCTAAAAATAATTAAGGGATAAAGCATGTCCTTAAAAGAAGTTGTTCTCGGAATAGACGTTGGCGGAACTTTTACAAAATTTGGATTCATCGATCGCACCGGTGTTTGTATCGCTGATGAATCACTTCAAACTCATGCAGAAAACCCGGCAGATGATCTTTTCGACCGTCTGTTCGAAAAAAGCAATTTAATTTTTCAAAATATCATGGACAGATATAAACTTGCCGGTATCGGTATCGGTGCACCTAACGCAAACTACTACAAAGGTACAGTAGAGCTTCCTCCTAATTTAAATTGGGGAGTAGTAGACATAATATCATTAGTAAAGAAATATCATAATGTACCGGCAGCAATTACTAATGATGCAAATGCCGCTGCAATCGGCGAAATGAAATTTGGTGCGGCAAAAGGAATGAAAGATTTCATCGTTATTACATTAGGCACCGGTTTGGGAAGCGGTATTGTAGCAAATGGCGAATTGATTTACGGTGCCGATGGATTTGCAGGTGAAATCGGACATACTATTTATGATCCGAACGGAAGACAGTGCGGCTGCGGCAGAAAAGGATGCCTTGAAACTTATGCGTCAGCAAGCGGAATTAAGAGAACGATATTCGAGCTACTATGCAACTCAATTGAAGATAGTGTTTTGCGAAGAATAAATTTTATAGACCTTGACGCAAAGATGATTTCGGATGCAGCTAATGCAGGTGATAAAATTGCTTTGGAAGCATTCGACTTTACGGCTAAAGTGTTAGGATTAAAATTAGCCGACTCGGTTGCCCACTTAAGTCCTCAAGCAATTATTTTATTCGGCGGACTTGCCTCGGCAGGTGACTTGTTGTTTAAACCGTTTAATAAATATTTTGAAGAATCTCTTCTGCCGATCTTCAGAAACAAAGTTCAGATTCTTCCATCAGGATTAACTACCGGCAACACTGCCGTTTTAGGTGCAGCCGCATTAATATGGAATAAGTTGGATAAGAAGTAAAAAAAATCACTATCAACCGACTAAAATTTAGTTTTAGCAGAAAAGTTTGGGAAACAGAAA
>CAZTDB010000517.1:0-2610 GCA_964612385.1 uncultured Ignavibacteriaceae bacterium | reverse complement strand
TTCTGTTTCCTAAACTTTTTTGCTAATACTAAATTTTAGTCGGTTGATAGTGTAAACTTATAAAAAAGAAAGCCACTAATTAACACGAATAATCACGAATGATAAATCGAATTTGATTCATTCAATGTTAGTATTTAACAGCAAGCTGTCCGCAAGCAGCAGCAATATCATCCCCTTGTGTAAATCTGACTGTAACAGTTATATTTTTATTCCGCAGTGCTTTAACAAATTCATCAATTCTGTGTTTGGGAGTGGGCTTCAATTTACCCGATAAACCAATCGGATTCATGTGATCAAGCGAATTAAAGGGGATAACATTTATCTTGCACGGAAGCTGCGAACATAGTTTTACTAATTCTTTTAAGTCCTCGCTTCGATCATTTATTTCGTTTAACATTACATATTCGAATGTAATTTTAGTTTTTGTTTTTCGCAGATAATATTTCACTGCTTCAATATTATTCTTTAGTGGATATTTCTTATTTATCGGCATTATCCTGGAGCGGACATCTTCAAAACACGAATGCAAAGAAAGTGCAAGCTTTGCATTTAAATCGCTGTTTGCTAATTCATAAATCTTAGGAGTAATTCCAACTGTTGACACAGTAATCTTTTTTAAGCTTATACCAATGGTTTTTTCTTCGGCAAAGATTCTTAAAGTTTTTACAGTTTCGTTGAAGTTTAAGAGCGGTTCGCCCATGCCCATATAAACAATGTTTGTAATTTTTCCTTTTCCATAATCCTTATTGGTTAGCAAATATTGATCGAATATTTCACCTGCGGTCAAATTCTTTTTGAATCCCATCAAACCTGTGGCACAGAATTTACAATCTAAAGGACAGCCGACCTGCGTTGATATACATAAGGTTGTTCTTCGTCCTTCCGGAATTATAACTGATTCAATTACATTATTGTTATTCGTTTTAAAAATATATTTCTTCGTTCCGCTTAAAGAGGAAATTTCGGAATCAACATAATTGAGGGTATTTAGTTGGTAATTTTCTTTTAGTTTAGCGCGAAAACTTTTTGGAATGTTTAACATTTCGTCAATATCTGTAACCATGTGGTTATACATCCAGTAAAAGATTTGATCAGCACGGAAGCTCTTCTCACCAAAGCTTTCAGCTAATTCTCGCAGTTCTGACATTGTCATTCCCTTAAGCTGCGCTGTAATTTTCTTCTTAGCAATTAACCGGAATTCTTCATTTACATTTAGCATAACACAAATATAGGAATATTGAAAATTGATGGAAATTCAACTTTACAAAAGAAGCGGTAAAATTTCTTTGGCACACCTGAAAAAATATTAAATCCCTCTTTAATTGCACGAATGGATAATATCCCTTATTTTAAAACCATCCGAAGTAAATAAATTGCTAAAAGCAACTATGCGCTTCGTGCGTCAATTACCACAAGTAATTATTAGTAAAATCAAAAAGGGAGTAAAATGAATTTTGAATTCACAGAAGAACACTTGATGACTCAGCAAACGGCAAAAGAATTTGCTGAAGCTGAAATAGCCAAATCAGCGGTTGAAAGAGACATAAATGCTGAATTTCCAGCCGGGATAATAAAGAAACTCGGCGAACTTGGATTCATGGGAATGATGGTTCCGCCTGAATATGGTGGAGCCGGGCTCGATACAATCAGCTATATTTTAGCAATGATTGAAATATCAAAAGTCGATGCAAGTGTTGGGGTAATAATGTCTGTAAACAATTCACTTGTTTGTTTCGGATTGGAAAAGTATGGTTCCGATTATATCAAAGAAAAATATCTTACTCCTCTGGCAAAAGGAGAGAAATTAGGCGCTTTTGCTTTATCCGAACCTGAAGCTGGAAGCGATGCCACAAAGCAAAAAACAACCGCTGATAGAGACGGTAACTTCTATGTTTTAAACGGCATAAAAAATTGGATCACTAACGGATTATCAGCAGATTATTATCTGGTAATGGCAACTACCGATAAAGAGAAAGGTCACCATGGTATTTCCACTTTCTTAGTGGAAAAAGGTACCGAAGGTTTTGGACATGGGAAAAAAGAAGACAAGCTTGGAATAAGAAGCAGCGATACGTGTTCACTAACATTCCAGAATTGCCGCATACCTGCACAAAATCTTGTTTGGGAAGAAGGAAAAGGATTTAATTTTGCGATGCAAACGCTTAACGGCGGAAGAATTGGTATAGCTGCACAGGCAATAGGTGTAGCTGAAGCTTCTCTCGAAGCCGCTTTGAAATACTCTAAAGAAAGGAAAGCATTTGGGCAGGAAATTTCAAAGTTTCAGGCTATTCAGTTTAAGCTTGCAGATATGGCGATGAAAATTGATGCCGCTAAATTACTTACGTTCAAATCGTGTGCTTTGAAAGATGCAAACAAAAAATATTACAAAGAAGCCGCTATGGCTAAACTCTATGCATCCAAAGTTGCTGTTGAATGTGCGCTTGAAGCAATTCAAATTCACGGTGGTTACGGATATGTACGCGAGTATCTGGTCGAGCGGTATTTACGCGATGCAAAAATAACCGAAATTTATGAGGGCACTTCAGAAATACAGAGGATGATTATTGCACGTGCTCTTTTAGATGAAATGTAATTTAAATGCGCTTTTTT
>CAZTDB010000516.1:0-2613 GCA_964612385.1 uncultured Ignavibacteriaceae bacterium | reverse complement strand
TGGATTCGGATAGATTGGGTTATCTGTTAAATGCCATGTCCCCCGAAAAAGTTGACGGACAGCGTGACGTGGTTAAGAATGAACGAAGACAAAGCTACGAAAACCGTCCTTATGGATTAGCCTGGGAAACCATTAGCAAAAATCTTTATCCCGAAGGGCATCCTTACAGTTGGACTACAATCGGCTCGATGGATGACTTAAGTGCAGCCAGCTATGAGGATGTAGTAGAATTTTTCAAAAAGTATTATGTCCCGAATAATGCAAGCTTATCTATTGCAGGAGATATCGATGTTGAGGAAACCATCAAATTGGTAGAAAAATGGTTTGGTGAAATCCCGCGCGGGGAACCTGTTTCGCCGCTAAATCCAGCAGCAGCTAAATTATCTGAAGAAAAAATTCTTTTAATGGAAGACAAGGTTCAACTGCCTCGCTTGTATATGGTTTGGATAACTCCGCCTCAATTTCATCCCGGCGATGCCGAAATGGATTTGCTTGCAAATATCCTTACGGGAGGAAAAAATTCCCGCTTGTATAACCGGCTTGTCTATGAACTTCAGATTGCACAAGATGTGAATGCATTTCAATCATCTGCCAAGCTTTCATCAGAGTTTTATATAATTGCTACTGCTCGAAGCGGTCATACTTTAAATGAATTAAGGACTGTTATTCAGGAAGAAATAGATAAGCTGAAAATAAATCCTCCTTCCGATAGAGAGCTTCAACGGGCAGTAAACCAATACGAAACCCGTTTTCTTTCAAGACTTGAAAACATCGGCGGCTTTGGCGGTAAAGCCGATTTGCTCAATTCTTATTTCTATTATACCGGCAATCCCGATTATTTTAACGAGGACCTGGCAAGATATAAAGCCGTAGATGTAGATGATATTATGGCAATGGCTCAAACATATTTAGTTGATAACGGACGCGTAATACTAAGCATAGTTCCGCAGGGTAAACCGGAGCTTGCAGTAAGCACAAAAGGAGATAATTAAGATGAAGACTTCAACATTAATCCAAAAGAATTCGTATATGAATTATATAAAACTGATTACAGTATCAACTTTAGTTGGGTTATTGTTCATTAGCTTGAATGCATTTGCCCAAAAGCCTGATAGAAGCAAACTACCCGAACTTCCGCCGCCTTCTTCGCTGCATTTACCGGAGATGCACAAGTTTGAGCTTTCAAACGGATTGAAAGTAGTTTTAATGGAAAAGCATGACGTTCCATTAATTCAAATGAACCTGGTAATTAAATCCGGTGTGGTTAACGATCCCGCAGAAAAATCCGGCCTGGCAAGCTTAACATTAGATATGATGGATGAAGGTGCAGGGGATAAGGATGCTTTGCAATTAGCTGATGCAATCGATTTTTTAGGTGCAAGAATTTCAACAGGTGCAGGTTTTCATACTTCCCGGATTTCTTTATTTACACTTTCCTCAAAGTTAGATGAAGCATTAAAACTTTTCGCCGATATTGCTTTGCGTCCAACATTCCCGGGAAAAGAACTTGCAAGATTAAAAAAAGAAAGACTTACAACTCTTATGCAGTGGCACGATGAACCAAATGCTATTGCATCGGTAATGTTCAACAAAGTGCTGTTTGGCGACGAACATCCTTACGGCAGACCATCATTTGGAAATGAAAATTCGATTAAAGAAATAAGAGTTGATGATTTAAAGAAATTTCACTCCGAATATTTTAAGCCAAATAATGCTTACTTAATAGTTGTCGGTTCGGTAAATCAATCCGAAGTAAAACAAAAGTTAGAAAATGCATTTGCTGATTGGAAACCTGCAGAAGTAGAGCAAGCAAAACTTCCGGATTCGAAGCAAGTAACAAACAGGATTATTTACCTTGTCGATAAACCCGGTGCGGCACAATCGGTTATCAGCATCGGAAGAATCGGAGTAAAGAGATTGACCGATGATTACAATTCAATTATGGTAATGAATACAATTCTTGGGGGTTCTTTTTCATCAAGATTAAATCAGAACTTGCGTGAGCAGCACGGATATACTTATGGTGCTCGCTCGTCCTTTGCATTCCGCGATGAACCCGGTCCTTTCTTTGCCGGCGCATCGGTGCAAACTGATGTAACAAACAAAGCCTTGGTTGAATTCTTTAATGAGCTGAATGGAATCCGCGGGCAAATTTCAAAGGAAGAGCTGGAAAAAGCTAAGAATTACGTTGCACTCGGTTATCCCGAAAATTTTCAAACTATTTCAAGAATAGCCGGACAACTAGAAGAGTTAGTTCAGTATTCTCTTCCCGATAATTATTTCAATGAATTTATGAATAACATTCTAAGCGTTGCTGACGAGCAAGTTGATGAAGCGGCGGATAAATATATCCAACCCGGACAAGTTGCAGTAATCGTCGTCGGCGATAGACAAAAAATTGAACAGGGAATAAAAGATTTAAACTTTGGCGAAATGAAATTTTATACAATTGAAGATGTGCTTGGGAAGGTACCGGAGTTATCTTTTGAATGAAGCATTTATAAGGAAAGATCATAATTCGGTAAGCCGGGATTCTTAACCATTTACTAGTTAATTGTAATTCGCATTACGGAATATCGATTTAATAAATCACCTTACGCAAAAAAAAATTGA
>CAZTDB010000515.1:0-2616 GCA_964612385.1 uncultured Ignavibacteriaceae bacterium | reverse complement strand
AATAATCTTACTTTACCATCCCGAATTTCTTATTCTTAGCCGTCATCTTAATAAAGTACCGCAGGCGTTTTTGAAATTCATCGGGACGTTTACGGGCAGAGTCTATCCATCCAATTCGAATTTGCTTATAATGTTCGGGAAAATTTTGGAAATTGCTCCATACTTGCGCATCAGATTTTAGCTTCTTAAGAATATCATCCGGCAGGCTGAATTTTTTTACAGCATGTTCTTTTATTGATTGACTCTTTTTCTCAAGGTGATGTTTTATTTTATCCAAGCCGGCGGAAGTCATCTTTCCTTCCTTAATTAAGCGCCTGACTCTCTCCTTATTCGTCTCGGAAAGATTGCTATTAAGTTTGCGGGGTGTAAAACGCTGGGCATATTTTTCTTCATCGATCTTTTTGACAGTGCTGTCAATCCATCCAAAGCACAGCGCTTCCTCAACGGCATCGTTGTAGGGAATGCTTGCTTTTCCTGTGTGCTTTTTGTAATAGACGAGCCAAATTTCCGGCAGCGACTTATGATTTTTTTCGAGCCACTTCCGCCATTGATTCCGGTTTTTGATGTGAAGAGTTTTGCCCAGATTCATTAGCTGCTTTAATAAAATTATAACTTCTTAAATATCACAATTTTATTTGTATTAGTTCCTTTGCTGTTATTTGTAACTCCCCAAATGTTTGCAGTCTTTGTAAATTGCTGTTCATTAACCATTATTCCGATGCATGCAAATCCTTGTTCAACACCTATTGAAGCAACGTATTCATCGAGCTTTATGCTTCCATTGCGCACTTCACCTACTTCAAAAGCTACGTAGCCGTTCGGTTTAGTTATTCTAAAGAGCTGCTTAAACACATCGCTCATTACACTGCACCAATCTTCGATTCTTTTAGCCATGGTAATTTGTGTTCCTATCTCTTCGGGATTTAAATTGTTAAACCAGCAGCGCAGCCAGTTATCGTGTGCATATTGAACTACATCTAAAAAAGGAGGCGATGTAACGGTAAGTGAAACGCTGCCGCTTTTTATATCGTTTGTTTCTCTTGCATCCTTAATTAAAAAGACGGCGTTAGCTCCGATTTTATTAAGTCGTTTTATTTGATCTGCTGTTAAATTTTTAAGGAGACTTTTTGTTTTTTTTAGAATAATCTTTTTTGTATCCCGGTATTCCGGCGTCTGATTTCTTTTTAAATTAATCTTTTCCTGCTGGTCTTGCGTTACAGCTTGATTTGGCGGAAGCGTATATACGGAGAAGAATCCTTTTGAGTGTCCGGTTAACCGGTTTGTTGCAATCATTCTTATCCATTGATCTATGTGGTCTTCGGTACCCGCCGCTTTTCTATCGATTAAATATTTTCGGATTGACAATATTTCATTCAAAGTATTTTGATGAAAGAACATAGTAAGATTGATATTCTCTTTAATATCATTTTCGAGGGGGATTTCATTTAATCTTTTTTGTATGAAATGAAAATCGGGATTGAACAACCGTGGCTTGCAAAAAATTTCGCTTAAGGGATTGATATCATTTGCGATTACATTTCTGTTAAGAAGCGCCGCTTCAATTATAGTTGTTCCGCGGCCGGCAAACGGATCGTAAACAGTATCGCCCGGTAAGGTAAATAGTTCAATAAAAAATTTTGGAAGCTGCGGCTTAAAGCATGCGCGGTAAGATACTTCATGGATTGAGCTTGCCTGCCGCTGCTTTGATGTCCAAAATTCGTTTGTGTATTTTGGAATTGATAATTGATTATTAATTATTAGCTGTGCTATTGTTGTATTTGGAAAAGAAGAAATCAAATCCGCTTCCGGAGAAAATAAGTAATTAGCCAGATAGTTTTGAGTATCAGTAACGGAAGTTGATCGAAGAGTTTTATTCATATACAAAGGTTATTGGAAATATTTTAGTTCGTTAATAAAAAACAAAACGGCGCACCTGCAAACATTAGTAAAAAAAATTAAGCGCGCCGTTAATATATATTGAATATTCAAAGGAAAAAACAATCGAGAAGATTAGCAGTACTTTATACTCGATAAAGTTGTATTGCCCTTTAATCCGGAGCCTTGTAGGGGTGCTCTTTTAACTCGACGAGGAGAAATTTAAGTGTTTTGTCCCCCGTATTTTTAGTTACATGCGGAGCTTCAGGATCAAAGAAACCGGAATCTCCTGCTTTGAGATCAAATTCTTCAATTTCTCCGCTGGTAAAATGAACAGCTACTTTACCATCGGTAAGCATATAGAAGAAATGCGCCGGATGAGTATGTTCACCGCTTTTTGCCCCAGGTTCTAATGTAACCTCAACCGCACGAATTAGTGTGGTATCGGCGAGAACCTTTATCATCTGCGGATCGGTTTTTCCCCAATCCTGGGCAAAGGTAAAAGCAGTGCATGCAGTCATCAAAAAAAGAACAGATGCAAAAAATAAGAATAACCTTTTCATACGAACCTCCATATTGGTTTTGTTGTTGGGTATAGTTATTTAAGAAAGGGACAGAATGATTTCTAAAAAAAATGTTGAATAAGCTTGGTTTATATATTAGTTACTCATGTTACGCAGCAGCACAAACCTTGTATGTTTAAAGTTAGTTAATACACATATTGTTCTTTGACATGATGAA
>CAZTDB010000514.1:0-2617 GCA_964612385.1 uncultured Ignavibacteriaceae bacterium | reverse complement strand
AATGATGCTGTAATTAATGAAATAATGTTCGATCCCGAAAGCGATAACAATGAGTTCATTGAATTTTTTATTTTATCTGACGACTCGATAAATATAGGCGGATGGCGTTTTGAAGATGAGAGAGGAAATTATTATAAATTATCCGATACAAGTTTTATTATTCCGCCCAAAAGTTATTTTGTGTTTGCTGCCGATTCATTGGTGATAAAAAAGTATTTGCTGAATGATCGTCATGTAAATACAGCAAGCAGTACGACGTTAGGCTTAGTTAACACGGGTGAGCTTATATTATTAAAGGATGTGAAAGGCAAAGCGATAGATTCAGTTTGGTACTCTGATAAATGGCACAATAAAAATATTCTTATTACAAAGAACAAATCTCTGGAAAGAATAAATCCCAATCTCGGTGCAAACGATCCGTTGAATTGGAGCACTTCGGTAAACGCAGCAGGTGCAACACCGGGTGAAGCTAACAGCATCTTCACAACTAACTTAAATAAGGAATCGAATATATCCGTTTCACCAAATCCCTTTTCACCCGATAATGACGGCTTTGAGGATTTCACAATAATAAATTATAACCTGACACAGCCGGTTGCTCAAATAAGAATTAAAATTTTCGACAGTAAAGGAAGATTGGTTCGTACGCTTGCTAATAATTTTCCGAGCGGTTCAAGCGGTTCAATAATTTTTAACGGATTGGACGACGATGGCAATGCGCTGCGCATGGGAATTTACATCGTGTTTTTAGAAGCCTTGAACGATAATTCCGGGGTTGTAGAAAATTTGAAAACGGTTGTAGTAGTGGCTAGGAGATTGAACTAATCAATAAACTTATTGAGGGCGGAAACATGATACGTCAATTAGATTGGTTAAATAGAAAATTTCAATTTGATTTTCCTGTAGAAATTTTTCCTTCAATACTTGAACGCTTCAGAGGAACACCGGCAAGGCTTGAAGAGGTAACTCAAAACCTTTCCGAAGAAAACTTAACCTTTAAGCCGGAAGGGAAGTGGTCGATTAAAGAACATACGGGACATTTACTTTCTCTTGAAGAGTTAGGTGAAAGAAGATTTAACGATTATTTATCCGGCGTAAAAGTATTAACTGCGGCTGATATGTCAAACCGCGATACTAATGAATCAAATTATAACTCAAAAGTAATAGACGAGATATTGAAACAATTCAGAACTGCCAGAGAATCGCTTGTGCAAAAGCTTGAAAAGCTTGATGAGGAACAAGCGTCGATTTCTGCATTTCATCCCCGATTGGAAACACAAATCAGAATTATCGATTGGGTTTATTTTATGTGCGAGCACGACGATCATCATCTTGCGAGAATTAGGGAGGTGATAAGGCACTATTAGTTGATATATTTTCGCCATCGGAGAGGCTTCCGATTTTTTAATAAGACTTGGAGTTTTCAAACTATAATCATTTCATTCTTTCAGTTAGTGGGGCAAAGACTTAAATTTGAATTGTAATAATCACAAGTAAATGTTTATCTGACATTATACAATTGGATTAAGACACATAAAATGACTCTGAAATTAATAATTTAAAATAGATCTAAATATTAAATGAATAAAGAAATTGCAAAACGGATTTTTAACATTTATCGGAACGAATTAATAAAATTGAGGATTAGATGGACAATAAATTTTGGCTGACAAAATTAGAGAATGAGGTTTTACCTGTTTTGAAAGAGAACTTAAAGCCTTGTAAAATCATTCTATTCGGCTCACGCGGGCTAAAGGCTCATCCACTGCTTCTTCTGATATTGATCTAATTATAATCTCTGACGTCTTTCAAGGAATACCGTTTATAAAAAGAATGTCCTTCGTATTGAAGCAAATAAAATTCCCGAATCACCTTGATATTTTATGTTATACTCCTAATGAGTTTGAAAAAAAAACACCTCTGCTATTGTTTCAGATGCTATATCTCACTCACAAGTTATCGCTTAAAAACGTTCAAAAAATTTTCGTAATATATTTACATCTCGATAGTGAAAGCTTGTAAATTAATTCTGATAAGTTGAACTTGATTAAAGTAGACTAATGTTCTTCTAAATAAAATTTTAGCGGTCGAACGTTACCAAAAGTCTTCGTAATACTTAAATTCTATTTAAATCATTTCTATAGGGAACAAAATCATGACAACCTTAAAACTTCGTTCAAAAGGCGATTCGGTCAGGCTGCTGCAAGAGCTGCTGAACGATAACGGTTACAATCTTATAGTCGATGGAATTTTCGGCAGAGGAACCGAAAAAGCAGTAATCGACTTTCAGAAAAAGAATAATTTAATAGCTGATGGCATCGTCGGTACCAAAACCTCCTAACTTGTCCGGTGGAAAATTTTTAAAAATTAAGTCATTGTTTTTTAATAACTTAGAGAAACAAAAACAACCATTTGTCGCACTAAGGAGCTTACCCCTAAACATGAAATATCTCAACAGTAAAGCTAAAATTGGTTAAAATGTTAGTTCCACTGCAAGGGAAAGCATTACCTAAGAAGTGATAGAATAACAAGTGTAATGACAAGTTCTCTAATTCGCACATTAAAAGAAATTCGTTAAAAAATTATACTGAAAGACATTACTGAAAATAAAACGATA
>CAZTDB010000513.1:0-2617 GCA_964612385.1 uncultured Ignavibacteriaceae bacterium | reverse complement strand
ATGTATCCTCAACCGATAGCATTCAAAATTGGATTCAAAAACTTAGTGTGGATTTATCTGCCTTAAATAAAGATATTCTCCCGGGCAAATTATAGCAATAGTTTTATTGAAGATATAAGATTAATTTTGATGTGCTCTTATTTACCGTATCGAGGGCAAGGTTAGTTTATTAGGAATAGCATGAGTGGCTTATTTTGTTGTTATCCCTCATTATGAGACATATAAAGCCCAAGCTTAATAATTAACAATAATTGAGCAGTAAACCATTTTATTGACTTGAATTTGAGCGGCTGGCTGAAAGTCGTGCTAATGCCTTTATTTATAAAGAGTTATAGTATATCAAAAACAATTTTCTATCTTTTACATAATTAACTGACGTTATATGATTGTAAGCAAGGTTCAATATTCTTTAGCATTAAAATTGAAGTAATGGGTTAGGAATAATTATATCTTTATCAAAAGCAATAAATAATGAACAGCTTGTCACAAAAAATAATTAAAAAAATTGATTCCAATACGCTGCTGAATTACATCCATAAAGCGCCGGTAGGGGTGTTGGTTTTTTCTGCCGAATGGGAGATCGTTTTTGTCAACGATAATTTTATCAACTTCGGAATTTTATACAACTTTGATGCAGCAAAGCTGATTGGTTCAGATATTTTAGATAGGGATATTTTTCATGACACGAGCATTAAAGATTTGCTTTTAACATTGCCGCAAGGTGAACCGTTCGAAGTTGAAATCAAAAAAGTTAGAACGCTCGACCGCGGCTTAATTAATTTAGTTGTAAAGGGTAGTCCGATCTTTGAGGAAGAACAGTTCGGCGGCGGAGTTCTAATCGTTGAAGATATTAAAATAATAGCAGAGCTTCAGAGGGATATACCAAACAGCATTTCCAATTTTGAAGATGTTCTTAATAAAACCTTTTCAATGTTTTTTGTAACAGATGCGGGCGGCAAAATCAAATATGCACTCGGCAAACATCTTTCCAATCTCTCAATTCCGGCTCAAAACTTAATCGACATTCAGATAACCAGCTTATTCACGAACGATGCACTGAATAAATTTATTGAACATCGTAAGTCTGTTCTGGAAAATTTGCGGGCGGAAAAATTTCCGGTTGAAATAATCCTTGGAATAGAAAAATTCATTTTTGAATGCACAATTGAACCGCTGCTTATTAAAGGCAGACACGTCAAATTTTTATTCTTCTTTTTTAATGATATAACCGAATCCGCTATTGAGAAGCGAAGACTCGAATCAGAGTTAAGCGAGCTGCGACAATATCAGGCATTAACGGAAGCAGTTACCGATGCAGTTTTTGCCATTGATATAAACGGGCAGATTATTTTTTGGAACAAAGCCTCCGAAGATCTGTTCGGCTTTTCAAAGAGCGAGGTATACGGCAAATTCTTCGGTAGAGTATTGGGATTGTTTGAAGATACATTCTTCGAGCGAATTAAAGAAGAGCTGGAAAAATATTCTACATGGAAAAGTAATATAACCGTTTTCAAAAAGGACGGCGTTAAAGAAATAATCGAGGCAAAGTTTACTTTAACGGGAGAAAAGGAAAAGACAATAATCGTTCTTTGTTCAAACATTACTGCAAGAGCCGAATTAGAAAAGCAGCTTCGCCTTTCAGAAGAAAAATTCCGAAACATAGTAACTCAGGCAGCGGAATTGATTTGCAATGTAGATCCCGACGGAAGAATTACTTACGCCAATCCGATGTTTTTGGAATCATTTAAATACTCCGAAGACGAAATAGGTACCAAAAATATTACAGATTTATTAGATAGTGATTTTCTTAAAAAACATCCTTTCAGCCTAAAAGATTCTGAGAAAGAAAAAAATAGAGTAATTGAGCTTACCGGCTTATCAAAACGCGGGGCGAAAATTTATCTTCTGGCAAAAATTTCTCCTGTTTATTACGAGAATAGAGTACTCAAATATTTTCACATCTTCTTTACCGATATTTCAGACAAGAAGCTTGCAGAAAAAAATCTTGAAATTTACCGCTCGGTCTTTGAATCTTCACAGGAGGGAATCTCCGTAGTAACCGATGGAAAAATACTTCTGGCAAATAAATCCTTTGCGGATATTTTTGGATATGAAAATACCGACGAGATTAAAGGTAAAGAATTTCTCGATCTTGTTTCGAGCGGCGATGTATTAAAGGCTGCAGAACAATTGCAAGCAATCGACAACCGAAATGAAAAAAGCAGCAGAGTTGAATTCTTAGGAAAACGTAGAGATAATTCGAGCTTCTATTGCGATGCATCAATCGCAGCATTCATTACTGATGACACGGTATACGCCGTAATCTTAACCCGAGACGTAACGGAAAGAAAGCGTGCACAGCAGGCAATCCGCGATTCTGAAGAAAAGTACCGAAACATAACCGAGAATATCGACGATTTTCTTTTCACCTTAGAAAAAACCGGTGACCGGCTTCGACCTATGTTTTACACCGCATCCGTAGAAAAGATTACAGGATACTCTCAAACGGAGTTTATGAGCGATACGAAAATCTTTTTAAAAATTATACATCCTGACGATTTTAACGAGGTGGTTAAGAAAATTAAAAATCTTACCCGGAGCCGGATCCAGCTTTCAG
>CAZTDB010000512.1:0-2628 GCA_964612385.1 uncultured Ignavibacteriaceae bacterium | reverse complement strand
TCATGTCAAAGAACAATATGTGTATTAACTAACTTTAAACATACAAGGTTTTACAATTACTTGCGCAAGGTGATTTGCTAATTTATTTTAGGCTGGTGTGTGTAATTCCTACATTCGTTCAGGTGCGTGAACGCCAAGGATGATCATTCCGTTTTTCAGAACAATCTTAGCTGCCGTTGCCAAAGCAATACGAGCCTCGGCTAATTTCTTTTCGCTTCCGATAATTCTGCAAAATGTATAAAACCTATGAAATGCCGCGGCTAATTCTTCGAGATAAGTGCAAATTCTATTCGTCTCAAAACTTTCCGCGCTGAGTAATACTTCCTCCTTGAACTGAATTATTTTCTTAATTAATTGCTGTTCTTCATCGGTAGTAAGAAGATGCAGATTGTCTACAGATAATTTTAAATTTTCCCCTTCAATCATTCTAAGGATAGAGCAAATTCTGGCATGACCGTATTGAAGATAAAAAACCGGATTTTCTTCTGAATGTTTTTTTGCAAGTGATAAATCAAAATTCATGTGAGAAGCTATGTTGCGCATATTGAAAAAATATCTTACAACATCACGTCCTACTTCGGTAACAAGCTGATCAAGCGTGATATAGTTTGCTTTACGTGTGGACATTTTAACGGCTTCACCGTTTTCCATTATTGTAACAAACTGATGAATTAATACTTTTACTTTAGAGGTATCATAACCTAATGCTTTCAATCCGGCTAATACATCAGGGTATGTGGCGTTATGATCCGAGCCGAACAAATCAACCATCAAATCGTAACCGCGTTCGAATTTGGTTATATGATATGCAATATCGGGCAGCCTGTATGTCGGCTCGCCGGTAGATTTAACTATTACCTTATCCTGCTGATTGCCAAGCATGGATAACTTCAACCATACTGCATCTTCTTTCTCATAGGAAAGCTTTTTTTGTTTAAAGGTTTCCAGCAACCGGTCTATTTTTTTCTCCTCATACAACGTATTTTCGTTATAGAAAATTTTGTGCTTTATTTTCAGGCTCAATAAAGTTTTTGCAATATCCTGAAAAATTAATTTTTCAGCACGTTCCTTAAATATTCCATCTGGAGGTTCGCTAACAATTTTGTCACCAAATTCATCTATAAGATTTTGAGCAATATCTTTTATGTATTCTCCTTGATAATAATCTGAAGGGAAATCGATTTTTTGTCCTAACAACTCAAGGTATCTCAATTTAACCGAATCGCCCAGCACACGCATCTGTCTACCTGCGTTGTTAAAATAATATTCTCTATCCACTTCGTATCCAACCCACTCCAACAAATTGGCAACTGTGTCCCCTACTACGGCATTCCTGCCATGTCCTACTGTTAAAGGACCTGTGGGATTTGCAGAAACAAATTCTACGTTAGCTTTTTTTCCCGCATATTTATTTGACTTGCCGTAGTTCTCACTCTCAATTAAAACATTTTTTATTTTTCCCGCAATGTAAGTTGATGTAAAAAAGAAATTCATGAATCCGGGTCCGGCAATTTCAGTTTTGTAAACGATGGCAGTGTCTAATTCAAGTGCGGAGATAATTTCCTCAGCAATCGCCCGCGGACTTTTTCTCAGCTTCTTTGTTAAAAGCATTGCTGCGTTGCTCGACATGTCACCGTGTGCTTCTAATTTAGGGATGTCGAAAATGAATTCAATTGAGTTTAAATAATCGAGTTTCTGAGCGGCAGATTTAAATGCATTAATTAAATATTCTTTCAATTTGTTATCCGGGTTTTTCTTAAATAATCAGATGTGGGAAATTATTTTTTCACTGTTCGGGTTTTCTTTACTGTCTGAGGTTTAAGCGCCGAATCTTCGACTGCTATTGTTGGAGCATCTCCCCAAAGTTTTTCGAGGTTGTAAAAATTTCTCGCTTCATTTCTGAATATATGAACCACAACGTCCACATAGTCAATCAATACCCAATTCAATGCAGAGTAACCTTCCTTGTGCCAGTACTTTATACCTTCACTGCTTAAACCTTCGTCAACCGCATCAGAAATTGCTTTAACCTGCACATCCGAATCGGCGCTGCAAATAACGAAATAATCTGCAATAGTGGTAAGCTTACGGAGGTCAAGAATTTTTACGTTAGAGCCTTTCTTGCTAAATATTAAATCTGAAATTTTCTCTGTTAACAATTTGGGACCCAAATCATCTCCTTTCACTTATATGGATTAAGCCGGTAATAATCTTTACCGATGATAATTGAAACATCTAACAAATAGTCTTCATTTACTTGCTGAATAATATTTCTTGATTCAACACCCAAAGCATCCGCTGCCTTTTGAGCATTGGCATTATTTCCCGTTCTATCAATTACTAAAGTTTTATCCATATCAAACGACATATAATTTCCCATGTACACTACATCGAACTTATGATCGCGTAAAAAATTTGTAAACCTATCGGCAACTCCCGACCTGCCGCAGCCGTTTAATACTTCTACCTGAATTATGTCGGCGGGTATGTTTTTCTTTACGGCTTCTTCTTTAGCTAACGAAGCACTTTGAAGTTTTGTTAGAATTGAATAAGCCAAAAAAATAATGGCAAGGGAAAGTACTGCAATAATGAAATTTAAAATATGATTGGCTGCTGAGGTTTTTATAT
>CAZTDB010000511.1:0-2636 GCA_964612385.1 uncultured Ignavibacteriaceae bacterium | reverse complement strand
GAATATACGAATATAAAATTTTCAAATAAGACCTTTTTAGATACGCCTCATGAATAAATATTAAAAAATTAAAATTTGAGATCATCCTTAACCTCATCCCAACGAGGGTGACTAAAAAGTTAAATAATGTCATTTCGAGTGAGTCCTCGAACGAGAAATCTTCAATAAATACAAGATTTTTCCCTTCGGTCGAAATGACAATGCTACTTTTTAGTCACCCTCCTTATTAAATGTTATGACTTAATGTTAATTTTTCTGACAGAAAATTATCATTTGACTTTTTATTGGCAATCTTCTTTTCAGCAGGCAAGTAAGTCTCTCTCCTCTCAGGAGAGAAATTAGAGTGAGGTCAAGTTATTTCAGAATTCACAAGGGTTAATATTTATTCCTTGAAAATTACTTTTTGGTCAACTTCAAGGACGATATTCGAGGGCTTGATTTATAGATGCTTGTAAAAACTTATAATTACTTTCACTTTCAAAATTTTTTTTGAAATCTAAAAATATATTGGACTGCACTGAAACCAATCTATATTCCAAATACTTTTATTTTATTAGAAGTAAATGTTTGATAATTTAGAACCGTAATTTTTGATTAAAACTTATAAGCAGGAGAAATAAAAATGGCACTCCCAAAACGATTCCAAAAATTTCTTGATGAATATCCGGATATCGCATCAGCTTATGAAGAGCTTGGCAATAAAGTTCACTCGGCTGGTCCGCTTGACAATAAGACACGAGCACTAATTAAGTTAGCAATCTCCGCCGGTGCGAGGTTAAAAGGGGCAGTCCGTTCGCATACTCGTAAAGCGCTTGAAGCAGGATTAACAAAGGAAGAAATAAGACATACTATTCTGCTCACCCTTCCCACTATCGGTCTGCCTTCAATGATTGCTGCTTTAAGCTGGGTTGATGAGGTTTTTGAAGAGAAATAAGATCAACAAGATTGTGCCAAAGGCATCCCTTCGGGACAAGATTACAAGATACGAGAGTGTGCCGACACTAAGTGTTCTCCCAAGATCCTTCGGACTTCGGAAAGGCATACCTTTGGTGTAAGATTATAAAATTACAAGATCACAAAATTACAAGATCACAAAATTGCATGATTTAAATATTGAATGATCATCAGGAAATATCTTTAGCTGAAGAAAAAATTCTTCGGGCACCGGCAGTTACTGTATGGCGCTTGACGGCAATGTGGGGTTTCAGCGAGGCTGCATTCGGCGGAATTTTGCATGCATTTAAAATTCCGTTTACAGGCTTATTCGTCGGTGGTGCGGCGGTTATTTTTATCTCATTAATTGCTTATTATTCTCCTAATAAAACGCAAATAATAAAATCGACATTCGTTGTACTGCTTATAAAAGGAATGGTCAGCCCTCATACGCCAATTACAGCTCATCTGGCAGTACTTATGCAAGGTCTGATCGGTCAAGCTTTATTTTATTCGCGGAGATATTACAAAACTTCTGCATTTATGCTTGGAATAATTACACTGCTTCTATCAGGAATGCAAAAAATAATTATTGTTACTTTAGTATTCGGTAATACGATTTGGGAATCTATTGACCTTTTTGGCGAGTTCGTTGCGGCACAATTCACTTTTCTTGAAGGAAGCAGCGGCGGATTAAAGTTTAGCAATATTTTAATCGGCACTTATATCGGATTGCATTTGGCTGCTGGAATTCTTATCGGATTTGCAGGCGGCAGAATGCCAAACAAGATAATGCATTTTATGGATCATCAAGCAGATGAGATTGAAAATCAAAATTTAATCTTGAACAACACTAAATTATTTTCACAAAGAAAAAAGAAGAAACCCTGGTGGAAAAAGCCGTCGGGTATTCTGCTTATAATTTTAATTTCTTTTTCGCTGATATATTCATACTTAAATCCTGAAATAAGTAAAAGCAAAACAATCGAAATTTTAATTATGATCGTCCGTTCTTTATCTATCATCTTCATCTGGTATGTTTGGATTTCACCGGTTGTTATTAAACTGTTTAGAAAATATTTGAGCAGAAAAAAAACAGCCTATTCGGATGAATTAGAAACTATTATAAATTTATTCCCGCGGTTTCGAACAATTGTGCTTATGAACTGGAACCGCTCGTTAAAATATAAAGGGATAAAACGCTTAACAAATTTTATTAATTCTTCTTTTATCGGATTATTATTTACAAACAGGGGACTTGAATGAAAAGGATATACATACTAACCGGTGAAATCGGCTCGGGTAAAACAACGCGGCTTATCGAATGGTGCAAGGATAAAGACGCTGACGGGATAGCATCGCCCGTAATAGACGGTAAAAGATATTTGATGCGAATAAAAACAAAAGAAAAAAAATTGCTTGAACTGCCTGAAAAAAAATCCGGCTCGCAGGAAGTAAAGATTGGACATTATAAATTCGATAAGAAAGTTTTTCGCTGGGCGCAAAAAAAACTCATTGAGATTTTTTCCGAAGCTCCCGAATGGTTTGTAGTTGACGAAATTGGTCCGTTAGAATTAAAAGGACAGGGATTTGAACCGGCAATTACTGATATCTTTCTGCGTTTTTTCGAGAGTGAAAGTAAAATCATTCTCGTAGTACGAGGCAAGTTAATGAGACAATTTAAGAACATTTATTTTCTCAGC
>CAZTDB010000510.1:0-2664 GCA_964612385.1 uncultured Ignavibacteriaceae bacterium | reverse complement strand
CTGAATTGGAAAAATAAAACAAAAAAAAGAAAAAGAAAAAAAAGAAGAGTGGTAACCAGGTTCGTTTGTAAAAAATGTTAAGTCTGATTGCATTGACTAATGTATAAAGACGATTTGATTGTTCGAAATATAATCTTTTATTCCAAAAGTTTTGGATAATTATAAGTTCAAACAGAGATTAAAGTCTTTTATTTAATTTTCAATCAATTAAATCTTAATTCTCACCCCATCCTCAAAACCTCTTCCACTCTTTCCATTGCCCAATCAATTTCTTCTTTTTTAATTACAAGCGGCGGGGCAAAGCGGATAACATTTTCATGTGTTTCTTTGCATAGTACACCCTTTTGCATTAATGCTTCACAGAATCTTCTTGCACCTTTCGCTTCCGGATTGAGCTCAACTCCGATGAATAATCCTTTGCCTCTTACTTCTTTTACATGGGGCGAATCAACTGCTTTTAATCTTTCACGAAAATATTGCCCGAGCTTAAAAGAATTTTCAATTAGATTTTCTTCTATTAATACTTTTATACTTTCACGTGCCACTGCAGCACCTAATGGATTTCCGCCGAATGTAGAACCATGATCGCCCGGCTTAAATACACCCAATACCTCCTTCATAGAAAGCACTGCAGAAACCGGATAACATCCGCCCGATAGTGCTTTGCCGATTATGACCATGTCAGGCTTTATTTCTTCATACTCATAAGCAAAAAGCTTTCCGGTTCTGCCTAAACCCGATTGGATTTCATCGGCGATAAATAAAACATTGTTTCGTTTGCAAATTTCATAAGTCTCTTTTAAATAACCGGCGGGTGGGACTACTACACCGCCTTCACCCTGAACGGGTTCAACAATAAATGCAACTGTATTTTTTGTTATAGCTTTCTCCAATTCGGCAGCATCTCCGTACGGGATTATTTTAAAACCGGGAGTAAAAGGTCCAAATCCATCTCTGTATTGTGCTTCTGTTGAAAAGCTTATAACTGTTATTGTCCTCCCGGCAAAGTTATTTGTGCATGCTATTATTTCAGCGGCATTTTCTTCTACTCCCTTTGTTTTGTATGCCCATTTACGCGCTGCTTTTAACGCCGTTTCCACTGCCTCGGCACCGGAGTTCATCGGAAGCACAGTTTCATAACCGGTTAACTCGCAAAGCTCTTTGCATAACAGAGGAAGCTGGTTATTCCTAAATGCTCTTGAGGTTAATGTAACTTTTTCCGCCTGCTCTTTTAGAGCTTTAATTATTCTGGGATGGCAATGCCCTTGATTAACCGCAGAATAAGCAGCCAGGCAGTCTAAGTATTTTTTCCCTTCTACATCGTAGACCCAAACACCTTCTGCTCTGTCTATGACTACGTCTAGCGGATGATAATTGTGGGCACCAAATTTTTCTTCCAATTGGATATAATCCTGAGTACGCATAAATATTCCTTTTTTTGTTGCATGTTTAGAATTTGCACGCTCAATTTATTAAATTAAAAGTGAATTAAGAAAATTAAGTGGTCATTTAACGCTTATTTAACAGCATTGAAAACCTATTTTAGAATTATAAATTACTTTGGAGGATAGAAATGATAAGCATTGAAACAACATCATTTAGCATTAAAACACGAGGCAACTGCGACATAATTGATATCACTCGAAACGTAGAAGAAATTATCCGTGAGAATAACTTTACCGAGGGGAATGCGCTTGTTTTTGTCTCAGGCTCTACAGCCGGAATAACGACGATAGAATATGAACCCGGTTTACTAAAGGATTACCCAAAGTTTTTTGAGAAGATTATCCCTTCCAACATATCATACCATCATGACGAAACATGGCATGATGGCAACGGTCATGCGCATATTCGCTCGGCACTGCAAAAAACCTCATTCCTGGTACCATTTAAACAAGGCAGATTGTTATTAGGTACATGGCAGCAAATAGTTTTGATTGATTTTGATAATCGTTCCAGAAACCGCAATATTGTAATCCAATTGATAGGTGAAAAAGTAAAATAAAGAGAAATTATTTGTCAATAGTCAATCGGAAATTCAAAGATTTTTATTGATAATAAAGTTAGGATTCTTTAATATACAACACAGAAATTTTTCACTTAATAAAAGCGAGGCGGTCTATGAAAAAACATCTCTTACTTATTTTAGCACTTCTTTTTTCTGCGAGTTTAAATTATTCGCAAGTCACAACACTCTGGGAGAAATCTACTGCTGCTGGTACAAAACCCGTTTGGGAAACAGGCAGCACAACCAGAGGATTCGCATACGGTTTAGTCGGCGGTAACCATCGCTTGTATGTGGTTAATCGTCATGCAGATGTAGGCGGAAAGCAGATCTTTATTTTTAATGCAGCTACCGGTGATTCAGTCGGTATGCTAGATACCACTGGACTAAGCGGTGGAACATTGGTTATAAATGATGCGGAGGTATCAGCAGATGGTAAAATATTCGTCTGTAATTTAGTTGTAGGTGGTTTCTTCAAGGTTTACAGATATGATAGTGAGGCATCGGCTCCTGTTGTTGTAATAAATTATGAAACTACTTTAAGATTAGGCGACAAAATAACCGTTACAGGCTCAACAGCCGATAATTCAATTGTGATTTGGGTATCTTCCTCACTATCAAGTCCTGGAGCCGGAAGTCTTCTAAAATTTACAACTGCT
>CAZTDB010000509.1:0-2667 GCA_964612385.1 uncultured Ignavibacteriaceae bacterium | reverse complement strand
AAATTTATTAAGTTGTTTTTAGGGCAATAAATTATTATTTTTGTGCCGGCTTTTTGAATATTTTTTTTACGGATATTTTATGCGAATAATATTAGCCGGGATGGGAGGCGGTGGATACCACCTCGCTAAACAACTTTCGAGCGAAGCACACGACATTATAGCCATCGACATAGACCAGGAAAGATTATCGTATTCCGATTCGATGACCGATATTATGACAATACAAGGTTCGTCAACCTCTATAAAAATTCTGCAGGCAGCTAAAGTTGAAAAAGCCGATCTCCTGGTTGCCGTAACTTCTTCGGAGGAAGTGAACATAACCACAGCAATTCTCGCTAAGAAACTCGGGACAAAAAAAACCATAGCTCGTATAGGAAGCGGGGAATACTTAGAGCCGGATATTGGATTAAACTTTAGCGAGCTTGGCGTTGATTTTATGATCTACCCTGAAGAGCTTGCAGCGTTAGAAACTGTAAGCTTGATAATGCGTACGGCAGCTACCGATGTCCTTGAGTTTGAAGGCGGAAAACTTTCGGTTATCGGATTAAAGCTCGATAAGAATGCGCCGGTTATGCATCAGCGGTTAGCCGATGTAACAAAGCAGTATCATACAATTGATTTCAGAATAGTTGCGATCTACAGAAATTTCAGAACTATCATTCCTTCAGGCAACGATAAATTTATCCCTAATGATCAAGTATTCATCATTACTACTCCCGGCGGTTCAGAGACGATTCTCAAATTAGCAGGAAAAGAAAATCTTAAGTTTGAAAATATTATGATCTTAGGCGGAGGAAGAATAGGAAGGCGGGTGGCAAAACTTCTGGAAGATTCAATGAATGTGAAGTTAATTGAATCCGACACCGAAAAAACTTATGAGCTTGCCGACTATCTTCAAAAAACTTTGATCATCCAGGGAGACGGACGGGACATTGACTTGCTTGCTCAAGAGAGCATAATCGATATGGATGCTTTTATTGCATTAACCGAAGATGCTGAAACGAACATAATAACCTGCCTGATGGCTAAACATCTTGGTGTAAAAAAGACTATCGCTCTTGTCGATAAAGCCGATTATATACCGCTTACGCAAACTATCGGTCTTGATTCCTTAATTAATAAAAAATTATTAGCTGCCAATAGTATTTCGCGCTTTATACGAAAAGGCGCAATAGTTGCAATGGCAACACTCGAAGGTATTGACGCAGAAGTGTTTGAATACATTGCCCAGCCGGGTTCAATAATTACAAAGAATAAAGTAAAAGACCTCGGTTTTCCTAAGGAAGCAATTATCGGTGGAATGATTAGAGGAGATGAAAGCTTCATAACCGTTGGCAGCTCTCAGATTAACGAAAAAGATAAGGTTGTAGTTTTTTCACTTCCAGGCGCTGTAAAGAAAATTGAAAAATTTTTTCGCTGATCTATGGAACCAACCGAATTATTCCGGTGCATCAAAATAATGAAGCAGATAACAGATGATTTGAAATCAAATGAAATGTTGAATATCGAATTTTTCTGTGTGGAATCTTGAATATCAAAATTATCCTGCATATTGTCGGCTTTCTGCTGGTGCTTACCGGTGTTTTTATGCTGACCGGAATTCCCTTTTCAATCTATTATGGCAGTGATGACATTCCTGCTTTATTGATCTCCGGCTTGGGCACAATCATCATAGGTTTGATTATATGGCGTGCTACAAAAGAAGCGCGTTATTCTGAAATATCCAAACGGGAAGGTTATCTGATTGTTACGGTCGGTTGGGTTCTCATGTCTCTCGTTGGAGCGGTTCCATTTATGCTTCACGGTTCCATCCCAAAATTTACTGATGCTTTCTTCGAAACAATGTCCGGTTTTACAACAACAGGTGCCTCGATACTAATCGACATTGAATCTATGCCCTACGGATTATTATTTTGGAGAAGCATGACACACTGGATTGGTGGTATGGGAATCATTCTCCTATCTATAGCGATACTACCCATTTTAGGGATTGGGGGAATGCAGCTTTATACTGCCGAGGTTCCGGGCGTTACAAAAGATAAGCTGCATCCACGAGTGCAAGAAACTGCCAAGAGGCTTTGGGCAATCTACGTAATATTGACAGGCACTGAGACAATCTTACTTCTTGCCGGTGGCATGAATGTATTTGATTCGCTTTGCCATTCTTTTGGAACGGTAGCAACAGGCGGCTTCTCAACAAAAAATGCAAGTATCGCAGCCTATAATTCGCCGTACATTGAATACGTTGTAATTATTTTTATGTTCTTAAGCGGCACAAATTTTACTTTGCATTATCATGCGCTGCATGGAAAGATTAAGAGCTACTTTAAGGATGATGAATTTAAATTCTATTTGGGTTTTATTCTGATAGTAGTTATTAGCATTGCTTTTTTCTTAGTCTTTTCGAATTCTCAATCGCTTGAAACTGCAATTAGAAACTCGGCATTCAGCGTTATCTCAATACTCAGTTCAACAGGATTTGCAACAGTAAATTATGAAGCATGGGCACCGTTTTTCAGCTTGGTATTTCTACTTCTTCTGCTATTTGGTGCATCAACCGGTTCAACAAGCGGCGGAGTAAAAATGCTTCGCCACATGGTTCTGTTCAAAAACAGTCTTTTAGAATTAAAAAGATTAATTCATCCTCAGGCAGTTATTCCTGTTAAG
>CAZTDB010000508.1:0-2685 GCA_964612385.1 uncultured Ignavibacteriaceae bacterium | reverse complement strand
CTTTCATCGATAACGATATAGGTAATTCTAAATATTCTTATAGGTTGATGCAGATTGACTTTGACGGTTCATTCACTTTTTCACAGGTTATTGAAGTTTATGCGGAAGTTTTACCGGCAGTGTTCAAGCTTTATCAAAATCATCCGAATCCGTTTAACCCTGTAACGAAAATTAAGTATACGATTCCTTCGGGAAGTATATTCTCAAACGGTGCGGAGAATGTATTGGTAACTTTAAAAGTTTACGATATACTGGGCAGGGAAATTCAGACACTAATAAACGAAGAAAAGACAGCGGGTACTTATGAAGTATTGTGGGAGGTAAAAAATCTCACAAGCGGAATGTATATCTGTCAATTACGTGCAGGTACTTTTGTAGAGTCAATAAAAATGTTAATGATGAAATAGTAATCGGCATTTGTTTACATAAGGTTTACCCTGCTTCATAATAATGAAGAATTATTTGACGGCAGGGTAAGTCTTTAATTAACTCAAATTCTCATGAATATTAATTTTCACCGTTCCTAAATTTATTTCATTATCTTTACGCCATAGTATTTTAAGTCATACCGCAAAAATTATCTGAAATTAATTTTATGTTGAAGAACCTGCAGGATAAATTCAATCTTCTGGAACAAGAAAGAAAAGATTTATTCGCAAAGCTCGAAGTGCTTGACGGCGATGTATTAAATTATAAACCCGCTGCCGATAAGTGGTCAATTACTCAAATTGTTTTTCACCTTGTTAAAACTGAAAAGCTTGTTGTAATTTCGATGAATAGAGAAATGAAGAACATCGACTTTGCAAACAAATTGGGAATGAAAGAAAGATTGAGCTCTTTCATTTTAAATACGGCATTAAAGACGAGCTTTAAATTCAAGGCGCCTGAGATTGTTAGAAATGTTCCGGATGAAACCGATATTAATGATTTAATGACTAAATGGACTGCAGCAAGAAACAATCTAAAACAGACGCTCGAGAAATTAAATGCGGAATCGTCAAAGAAATTTTTATTTGAACATCCTTACTCCGGCAGATTGAATGCACCTCAAACGCTTAATTTTTTATATAATCATTTCAAACATCATTTAAGACAAATAGAAAAATTAAAATGGTATTCTATTCGGTAAATTTTTTTAAAGTTTCTATCACGGCATCCCTATGAATCATAAATGTCATTATCTTAAGCTTAATATAATCTTCGTGATAAAAATAATATCCTTTATTGTTTCCGTTGCGTGAGCCGGATCCGGAATCTTTTATTAAGAACCAATCGGTTCCGTTTCTATCCTGATATCCGACGATATGAATAAGATGATCATCGGTTGTAGTTCCGTTGCTGAATCTGAACTGCCTTGCATTTTCATCAATATATTCCGATGGAATATCGAAAGTTGGAATAACGGCAGCCTCGGCATACGAATCGTAGCCAGCTTCGGAAACATCTCCGCCGATTGCTATTGTATATCCTTTTCTTATCGAGGTTTTGATAATATCCATAAATTCATCAAGCGGAATGTTGTAATAATCTTTGCTGTGCCACCAATTGTCGGGCACTTCATATTCAACTTTTTTATAATAAGGCTGCTGCATTATTGAATAAAAGCTTAAATAATCTTCCGGGTTTATTTTGAGATAATTCGATACAAATTCCTTGGGTGTATACTCTTTTCCATCATAATAAAATTTAACGGGCGGCTTGCCCATGTAATAATTCATGATTGACTTTATGTTATTCAACGCTTCTTCTTCATTCCACGCATTTGCAGTTTTTACGTGCTGAAGAAAAGTATTCATCTCATTATACATTTTGCTGTGGTTATGAAATTTTTGTTCCAGCTTCATTCCGGTGTAAACTTCCAGCGGTACAGCACCATAAAGCGACCACATCCTTGTTACTGCATTTGCTTCCGAGCCTTCCGAAAAGAAGGAATCTCCTCTTTCTCTAATAAAACGTCTTGCCTTTTCGATGTATTCCCAATAAACGGTAAACATTTCGGAAAGCTTGATTTTTTTTTCATGAATACGGTAAACTTCCGATTCAAGAAAGGAAGTTGTCGCAAAAGCCCAGCATGTGCCTGTCTGTCCTTGAGATATTGGTTCGTTATACCATTGAGTTTTAAATTCATCTATTGATTTGGGAGTATCCATCCCGTTGAAATCTAACTTAAAGGATTTTTTCTTCGGTTTCTCGGGACTCTCAAATTCCTTAATAGCTTTAAGAATTTCATCGTAGAATCCCTTTTTAGGTTCGACGAATATTCCTTTATCGATGGTCTTCGTTTGTGAAAGTATTGGAGTTGAAGCGATTAAAAGCAGAATTAAAAAGAAGATTAATTTTTTCATCTTGCTTCCCGATTACTTTAATAAAATATGGATGTTCATGTTTTAAAATACATTTAAGGCATAAAAAATAAAACTGCTTGAGTGAATAAATTATAAATCTCTATTGATGCTCTGAACAGTTTAATTTGATAACTACCTTACGTAAATAAATTTAACTCATTCACCCGCCGAGCCTGAATTTTTCGTGATTGCCAGAATTTCTGCGTAAGATGGATTACTGAATGTCGCTCCTGCGGAGTTGATTCTCTTTTTCTTTAGATCTTCCATAATAATTTCAACCCTTCGGTTTTTTTGAAAAAAAATCTCATCATTCATGTATGAAGCATAATCCAGAGCGTAG
>CAZTDB010000507.1:0-2686 GCA_964612385.1 uncultured Ignavibacteriaceae bacterium | reverse complement strand
AAGAGTTATCAGAATATGAGAAGCTTAGTCATGAAGTTAAAACTGATGAAAAGATTTTAAAAGAAAGCTTATTCGGGGAAAAAGCGTATGCTGAAGTATTAATTGCAGAATACGACGGGAAGATAGCCGGACAGGCGATTTACTTTTATAACTTTTCAACTTTTTTGGGAAAACCGGGAATTTATTTGGAGGATTTATTCGTCCGTCCATCACTAAGAGGCACTGGAATCGGGAAGGCTCTACTGATTCATCTCATCAAATTAGCAAAGGAACAAGACTGCGGCAGGGTTGAATGGGCGGTGTTAGACTGGAATGAACCGGCTATAAATTTCTATAAAAGCCTCTCCGCAATTCCAATGGACGAATGGACAATCTTCAGAATAACAAGCGATAAGTTTGATGAAGCTTTAAGCAAAGCTAACTAAGTAGATAAGAGATCGTCATTGTAAATGGATCCAGAATTATTGTATCCTCGAAAATATTTTTGTTTTTTTGACCAAGATTTTATTTCAGAATGATACTATATAAAAGATAAGTTATAAAATTAACATTTACACTTCCCTTTCCCGAATGCTTTTCCAACGGAACCTTCGGATTGGACAGCCGCTCCCTCTTAACTGCATCAGGAAGGTAAAATGAAATTTTGGGGTTTTCACACAGTCTCGATTCTTCGAACAACCATTTAGTCATTCAATCAATCCCTTTTTGTTTGAGCAACCTGCCGTCACAAATTCAGATTTAATTAACAAATATTCTACAGATTTGCTTATCTTTGCACTCAAATTTTAGCTTCCATTAACAATAATAGATTAAACCTTAAAAGGATATTTTATGGCAAATAATAACCGGAGAGTAGTTGTAACAGGTATGGGTGCACTCACTCCGCTTGGATTATCAGTTGAGGAATTTTGGAATAATATGTTAAAAGGTGTGAGTGGCTGCGCACTTATTAAAAGCTTTGATACTTCACGTGTCGAAACCGAATTTGCCTGTGAACTTAAAGGTTTCGATCCTGGCAATTTTATAGATAGAAAAACTGCACGACGGTTAGACCCTTATGCACAATATGCACTCGCCTCGGTCTTTCAATGCATAAAGGACAGCGGACTTGATACTGATAAATTATCCTTCGAACAAAAAGCCCGCATAGGTGTAATATATGGAAGCGGCATCGGCGGAATCCAAACCTTTTATAACCAGGCTCTTGTTAATAACAACGAAGGACCTCACCGCATCTCACCATTTTTCATTCCGATGCTTATTCCTGATATCGCCGCCGGTTATATCTCAATTCATTACGGATTTAAAGGACCGAACTATTGTATTGTTTCTGCTTGTGCTACGGCTAATAATAATTTGATTGATGCTTATTTATTAATTAAAAACGGTACTGCCGATATGATGATTACCGGCGGAAGCGAGGCAGCAATTAACGAGATTGGTATCGGCGGCTTTAATGCTTCACGTGCTTTATCTACAAGAAATGATGAACCTGAAACTGCCAGCCGTCCTTTCGATGCAACGCGTGACGGTTTCGTTATGGGTGAAGGCGCAGGCGCTTTACTGCTTGAAGAACTTCAGAATGCACTTAATAGAAATGCTAAAATTTATGGTGAGGTTGTTGGTGTCGGGCTTTCAGCAGATGCTCATCATATTACTGCACCTCATCCCGATGGTGACGGCGCTATCCTTGCGATGGAAATGGCAATTAAAGATGCATCTATCAACAAAAATGAGATTGATTATATCAACATGCATGGAACATCCACACCACTTGGCGATATTGCGGAAACAAAAGCAATCAAAAAAGTTTTTGGTGAACACTCATACAAAATGAATGTATCATCAACAAAAAGTATGACCGGACACTTGCTCGGAGCTGCAGGTGCTGTTGAAGCAATCGCTTCTCTTCTTGCTGTAAAAAATGATATAATACCACCCACGATTAACTTCAAAAATCCCGATCCTGAATGCGATTTGAACTATACGTTCAATGTTCTTCAGAAAAGAACCGTTAATTACGCAATAAGCAATGCATTTGGTTTTGGCGGGCATAACACATCAGTTATCATTAAAAAATTTACTGAGTAAAAACAGTGAAAACTTTCAACTGTTAAGAACTATTTTCAAAGAATTGATGAAAGTGACGCTAATTCACTGAAACTTCTATCGTAGATATCTTATCCATGAATTTTAATCTATTAATCAAACTTAGAGAGTGCTGATAAGGAACTATGTTAAAACCAAAACTATTCACAACTCTGAAAAATTACAATAAATCTCAACTAACGGCAGATTTAACAGCAGGAACTATTGTAGGAATTGTTGCCCTTCCTCTTGCGATTGCATTTGCAATTGCATCCGGTGTACCGCCTGAAAAAGGATTGATTACCGCCGTAATTGGAGGATTCATTATATCAGCATTAGGAGGAAGCAGAGTTCAAATCGGAGGTCCCAACGGCGCTTTCGTTGTAATAGTATATTCCATTGTTCAAAACTACGGATTTCAGGGATTAATGATTGCCACTATTATGGCAGGATGTATTCTTGTTATTATGGGATTTGCACGATTCGGTTCAATTATAAAATTTATTCCTCATCCTGTTGTAGTAGGCTTTACCAGCGGTATAGCAGTTATCATTTTCTCTTCACAAATACGCGATCTTTTGGGATTAAATATGAAAAC
>CAZTDB010000506.1:0-2688 GCA_964612385.1 uncultured Ignavibacteriaceae bacterium | reverse complement strand
AATTAGCGAACGAAACCGGATTTGCAGTAGTCCCGCGGGGTGCCGGAACAGGTTTAAGCGGCGGTTCGATCCCTGTTGAAAATTCAATAGTAGTTGTAATGACAAGGTGGAATAAAATTTTGGAGATTGACACACAAAACCTAACTGCATTAGTGCAGCCGGGAGTAGTAACAGGCGATCTGCAGAAAGAAGTTGAGAAGCACGGACTTTTTTATCCGCCCGATCCTGGCAGTCTTAGTGTTTGTACCCTGGGGGGCAATGTTGCCAATAATGCCGGTGGTTTGCGCGGCTTAAAATACGGCGTAACAAAAAATTATGTGTTGGGAATAGAAATGATTTTACCTAATGGCGATCATCTGAAATTCGGCGGAAAAAACATGAAGGATGTGGCGGGCTACAACCTGAAAGATTTTATAATCGGCAGTGAAGGCACATTAGGAATTATTACAAAAATTTTACTGCGGATTATTCCTTTGCCGACGCATTCGGTTACACTGCTTGCTTACTTTGATAAGCTGACAGATAGTGCACAATCGGTAAGCGATATAATTGCCGCACACATCACTCCCTGCATGATGGAGTTTCTGGACAATACAACAATTAATTGCGTTGAAGATTATACTAAAATCGGTTTGCCCACAAATGCCGAAGCAATGCTCTTAATAGAAGTTGACGGAAAGGGAAGCAGTGTGTTTGAAGATTCGGAATTAATTCAAAACATATTAAAAAAGAATAAAGCGGCTAATATTAAAATAGCTTCAGATGAGGCTGAATCTACGGTGCTTAAATCTGCACGGCGTAGTGCATTCAGTGCGCTTGCGAGAAGAAAACCGACTACCATTCTTGAAGATGCAACGGTTCCGCGAAGCGAATTGCCTGCTATGATAGAAAAGATTACCGAAGCTGCTAAAAAATTCGACGTGATTATCGGGAATTTCGGACATGCCGGCGACGGAAATCTTCATCCCACTTGTTTAACCGATGAACGTAACGAAGCCGAAATCGAAAAAGCACACAAAGCATTCGACTTTATTTTTAACGAAGCTATCAAGCTCGGAGGAACTATAACTGGCGAGCACGGCACTGGCTTGGCAAAGAAAAAATTTCTAGAAAAAGTTGCTGGTATTCCTGGAGTAGAAATGATGATGAAAATTAAATCGGTAATAGATGAAAATAATATTTTAAATCCCGGTAAAATCTTTTCAATCAGCCCGCGGTGCGAAGGAACTCTTCCTTTAAGCAGAAACCAAATAAAGGAATTTCACAAGTGAGATTCGGAAAAATATTCCTGATACTCTTCCTTTTTTGGACTTCAACCGCCTTTCCATTTTATGAAGGTGATTCAACTAAAAGCAGATATGATGTAATGCTCGATTCTTTATTCAACGATTTAAACATCGATACATCCGGAATTACTGCTTCATTTTTGACAGCGAACGTAAAAGATTGGAGTTCATTCAAATCTGCTTTGCCTTTGGATGAAAATTCCTGCAGAGATTATTTCATTGTTCTTCCGAACTTTGAGTTTTTTATAAATGAAGATGAATTAAAATTTGTATTAGCTGCTGCCGATACAAATGTAGAATTTCTATTCCGTTTTTTAGAAGATAATTTTATCACTTCAAATTTCTTTAAAGTTTATATCGACTCAAACCACACCACAATTAAATTAGTCCAGTTAGGAACGGATATAAATGTAAATTTTGCCGAGCCTGTGGCGTTATCAATTTACGAAGAGGGGGTAATAAGATTCTATCTTAACCTTGAGTGCAAAAAATTTTACGGAAAACAGTCAGCCCGTTTTTTCTATTATGATAATAACAAAATTATTTCAGAAAAAATTCTTGTCGATAATGATTCTCAAATATTATATATGGAATCCGGCGGCGGAGAAATTATTCGGCAAATATTTGAAAAATGAATGAACCAAAAATCAACCGGCGTTTGTTAGGTGTTCTTCCACACGACGACGTACTCTCGCAGTGCATCCATTGCGGAATGTGCCTGGCGGTGTGTCCTACCTATGAATTAACAAAGTTTGAACGATCCTCGCCGCGCGGCAGAATTAAATTAATTAAAGCCGTAGCCCGTGGTGAGATGGCAATCTCTGATTCATTTGCTGAGGAAATGAATTTTTGCTTGGACTGCCAGGCATGTGAAACTGCGTGTCCCGCCGGTGTTAAGTACGGTTCGATGGTTGAAGCTGCACGAGTTGAAGTTGATAACAGCGGTTATGGCTCATTCGCTGCCCGGTTCATTAAAAAAATAGCTTTGAAATACGTTTTGGCTTCAAACGCCCTGCTGAAGCTTTTTGCCCGATTATTATATGTCTATCAAAACTGGGGCTTACAAAAAATTGTTCATTCGTTACATCTCTTAAAATTATTTTCACTAAAGTTAGAAGAAATTGATAAGCTTGCACCAAGAGTTTCGAAAACCTTCAGCGACGATTTATTTGAAGTGATAAGCAAGCCCGAGGGTGAGGTTAAATATAAAACCGCTTTTCTTACCGGCTGTTTGATGAATGTTATGTTTGCCGAAATTAATAAAGATACGGTTGATGTATTAAAAGCCTGCGGCTGTGAAGTTTTTGCCCCGAAGGATCAGGTTTGCTGCGGTTCGCTTCATGCGCATAACGGCGATTTTGATATTGCAAAAAGTTTGGCTAAAAAAAATATCGATGCTTTT
>CAZTDB010000505.1:0-2688 GCA_964612385.1 uncultured Ignavibacteriaceae bacterium | reverse complement strand
TCTTTTTTATTTAATGATTGATAAATTAGGGCAACCTATTTCAGGACAGGACATTATTTTTACTACAAACAACAGACAACAAACCATTAACTAATTCCATGAATCGAACCGCTTGCCCGGCATTATTCGTTTTGTTAATCCCGAAGGGATGAAATTATTATAGCTTATGTGAACTCAAATAAATACTCAAACCCCGAAGGGGTGACACAGATTCTCCATCCTCCCATCGGGATTTTATAATTTTCGATTAAAATTGTTTAGCTAAGCGGATGGTGCAATCCGTCTTTTGTTTTCTGACGAGACCAAAAGCCAGCCAAGTTAACCCCGATACTTTTGAATATTGCTGAATCGGGATTGTTAGTGGACTCGCAGGACATCTACATGAAAAAAAATAAAATCTTTTCTTATTTTTACCACAGACAACTAACAACAAACTACAAACAAGCCACCCCATGGCAGGTTTTTTTGGTGGGTTGAATGGAATATATATTAGGTGAAGTATGTCGTTGATTAAAATTGTTTCCTATTTAACTGCTATTGTTTTCGTCGTGCTGATTATAGCATTCTTTTCCTCCGGAATGCTGCCGTTGATATTGGCGGCTTTTTTTGTCTATGCGGCTTACTTGTTTGTTAAATTTATTTTCGAATATAAAAGTGACGAACAGAGCGGCAAGAATAAAACATCCGGTGAAAAGTAAGTTGTCTCTAATTAGTTTGATATTAATTTTAAATCATATCTTTAAGAATAAGTCAATTACTACTGCTAAAGGCGGTGGTTTGAAGGATTAGGCAAAAGGGCAAATTAATAAGGTGATAAGGTTATGAAAATAGAAGGATATATATGTGTTACTAAGGTAAGAAGGTTTTTACGCTTTACCCTTTTTACTTTATTCGTTAACCATAAAGGCATAGCCATTTGTAAATAACCACTGCTAAAGGCGGTGGATTTTTTATTTTAATTAAAAAATTTTTGCGAAAAGAATACCTTATTAGATGGGATACAAAAAAACATCCCCACCGCCAATCCCCAACTCCCAACCTCCTCCTTCCATTCAACCTAAAGGTTTAATTAAAAGTAACATCCAGCTTGCGATTTGAAATTGTGTAATCTAACAGTTGATCGATTTCGCCTTCGAGCTTCACGAGAACAAGCTCATCTTTATCGAAGTTAATAACAAACAGCGAAGCAAGCGGATTGAAATTTGTGTCTTTAATATATACGCCGGTTATCTCGCCGTTCTCAACCGTTCTAACAATATTTTTCCATCCGCTCTTACGCAGCGTTCCGTCTAATTTTTTAAGATAAGCAAATCCGCTTTTTATTCTTTCCTTATTTTTGCTTTTGTAAATACCTACCTGCACTCCCGATATTTTACTTAACATAATCGAAGCATCCTCAGCATCATCGTCTAAAGAAATAAGACTTCCTGCCAGAGATAAGCCTAATGAGCCGATTGAAAATTCCACATCGGTATAAAGACGGTGAGCAAATTGCGAAAGTATACCGTCCCTAATAGAGCAAAATTCGCGGTCAACTCCGAGGCAGCCTGTTAGCAGGAAAGCCGATAAAGTAAGAGCAAAGGGAATCGTTATTAATTTAGCTTTCATCTTAAAGCTCCTATTTATGATTTACCTTATCCAAAGAAGGTATATTAAACTTTTCAGTTAGTTTCCCGATTTTATCCAAATCGATTCTGCCGACTATGTTTACAAACGCCGCCTCTCCGTTCGAATCGAACGTGGTAATTACTAGCCCCTCAAAACCGGATGAAGATGTTTTTACATAAATATTTACATACTCGTTTTTGTCACGAACTCTCACTATCCGTTCCCATTTTTTTGCCATTAAGTCTTTATCGATTTTTTCTATTCTTGATCGTACGTCTTTTCCCGCCTTAGAATCCGCCTTAAAGGTGTTCACCTTAACCAGCTTAATATCGTCAAGCATAGTTGAAAGCTGCGGGTCGTCGGATTTGGCAAGCTTAGCTACCATTTTAATCAAGCCTTCCTCGATAAATACTTCGGTTATATTATCACCCTGCTCGAATGCAGAGAGGTCTCCAAAATCGGCATAGCCCGGATGTTTTGTTATATCTGTTTGTGCAAGCAGAAGAACCGGGAAGAGTAAAATTGAAAACAAATAATTTTTTAATAGATTCATATTATTATCCTCCTAACAGTAAATCGTTAAGTTTATTAATGCTTTTTAATATCGGCTGCCCAACTTGTTTCGGCAGTACTTCTTCTTCTATCACACTTCTTGTTTTCTTAAACACTAAGCCGATGCGTTCAAAAGAATCTCTTAATTGCTCTTCGGCAGTTTCAATTTCCTGCTGCGAATAAGTTTGTTCGGAAGCAGGCGATTTGAAAATTAAAAAACCAATTATTCCGATCACTGCTGCCAATGCCGCTAAAGAAATAAAAGAAGGCTTACCGATGAACAGACTTTCAATTAACCTTCGCTTTGTAATTGTTGATTTCAAATGCTCAATGCTTTTGTGTGCCTTCAGCAGAACCTCATCCGGACATTCAATTTTTTGAAGTGATTTAACTGCCGCAGCAGTTTTCTGGTATTCGTTGTAAACAGCTTTCACTTCCGAATTAAAAAGACAATCGATGTAGATTTTTATTTTATCGGTCAAGTTAGAGCTGCCGTAAGCCGCAGAGATTATTCTCTCTAAATATTTT
>CAZTDB010000504.1:0-2694 GCA_964612385.1 uncultured Ignavibacteriaceae bacterium | reverse complement strand
CATATTAATCCTTTAATTTGGTTTATCAACAACTATTTGTTTACGAATTTTTCTGCTTCAGCAACACTTGTAAAACCGCCTACCCTAACTCTGTACCAGGTTCCTCTTCCCGGTATTTCAGCACGCTGAATGAATGCATTTAATCCCTGTCTTTTTAGTCTTTCAACTTCAGAGGATGCTTTTGCTTGAGACTGCCATGATGATACTTGCACGACAAATGTATCTCCCGATTTAAAAATATTATCTTTAACTCTTTCTAGATCAACTGTTGGCTTTAACTCAGTTACTGCAGGTTTAGTTTCCCGTGGTACAGGCTGCTTTGGTATGATATCCTTTCGCTGAACGGGTGCCTTACTTATTGCGGTCGTATCAACGGCAGTAATTTTTGTTTTGAACACATCCGGATCGACTGGATCATAAGTAAGCAGATTACCCATGTTAGGCAGATATGGATACGTAACTGGAATTTCATAATTTCTATTGATTACAACCGGTACAGTTGAAAAACTTGTTTTGATAGAACTCCTCTCTGGTTCTTTTTTACTTAGCATTGTATTCAGCCAATTGTACAAAAACCATCCTATTACCATTACCAGGACTGCTCCGGCAATCACAAAAAACCTGGCTGCCGAACTTCGCCTCCTGTAGCTTTCTTCGAGTGTTTCAGTGCGTTTTCTAAATTCACGTTCAATAATTTCTTCAACAGATTCTTTTTGATTTTCATCGACAGCTTCAAACTCACCTGACAAGCTGAAATCCTCGCTCGAGGACCTTTTCACCTCAACATCATCTCCGATGCTTGTTGGGGAAGTTTCAGCTTCAAAATCTCTTTCTGACTTTTCCTTAATCTCGCCAAGATCAAAATCCCAGCTTTGCAAATCTTCATCGGACTGTTCTTCATCAATTGGAGTAATAAATTCAGAAGTGACAGATTTAACTCGCTTAAAATTTGTTTCGCTTTCTTCTTCTTCAACAAAATCTTCCACTGAATGATTTTTCTTTTTAGGTTCAGGAGTAGGCACTTCCTCTTCGGATTCACGGAGTGATTTTTCGGCATCTTTTATAGCTTTGCCCAATTGTGAAAAATCTGTTTCATCTATTTCACCCTCCGAAAATTTGCCGAAATCCCAAGCGAATGATGTATACGATTCTTCATCCTCCAAAAACTCATTTTCTTCCCGTTCAATGTCTAATAGTGCTTCTTCGGCTATTTGTTTAGACAATTCTTCACCAAAATCCCATGGTAAATTCTCAACGTTTCGTTCCCCGGTTGTCTCTTCACCGGCAGGTTTAATTACAACATCATCTTCTGATGGGACAGATTTTCTTTTCACATTCTTTTTATCCCACACAAGTTCAAATTGATTTTCATCTTTATGCTGAGAGCCGAGCACTAATATTTCATTTCCCTTGGAATAATTTTGAAGCACAGCCGCATTGGTAATTAATTTATCAACTTTATTATCGATTAATTTTAGAAGCTCATTACCTGTTGGCGGGATGAAATATTCGGTACTTTTTGCGCTTCCGATTGGAATAACCGGCTTGCCAAAGCTCATACTAAAATGCGAATCAATCGAATAATATTTTTCCGTACGTGCAGCCGGAATATTAAATAAAAATTTGTCTTCTTCGGCTTGCTTTGGATCGAATGAGAATTGAATGATTTCAGTATAAATTGCTTCGTCTGTTAGGCTGGGGTCTTCAGCGAACCGCCTGGTAATCTTCCCCTTTTTTAGTTCGAATATTCCTATACCTTTTAAATGTACCGCATCACCAGGATTTACAAGCCGGGATATCTTTGTAAGAAATAATTCAAAAAAGATTTTTGCATCCGAATCGGACACACCGACAAGCTTGGCAATCTTTCTAACTAATTCAGCTTTGGTCATTTTTATATTATCCTTTTGTAAGATGGTATTACCATCTATAAATTAAACCTGCGATAATATCAACCGGAGTTTCCCGGTATCCATCCCAAAGATAGTTCTTGTTATTAAGTAAATTATTCAATTGCAAAGTTAATGAAAAATTCGGCATAAATTTATAGGAAAAGTTAAGGCTAAAATTTATGTAGGGATCAATTTCTTTTTCATTTTTTATATCAGCATAACTCTTTGATGCAAAATCCAGCTTTACTCCGGATTGCATTCCAAAATCAAAATTATACGAGTAAGCTAAGGCAGCGTGAATAGCAGGCTGATATGGAATTATACTATTTGATATATCTGTTGTTCTAATGTCATTTAAATTTACAGTTCCGTAAAACATGCCGAAAGGACCGGGATGAAATAATAAATTTAGATAAGGCGTAAAACTTTTTACTTCATCAGCAGTTTTCAAACCAAATTTACCGGAGTTAAGAGTGTCATAATATGGATAATTGGAAGCAAAGAAGTAATTCAATCCGCCGTCAACTTGGAAATACTTGTCGTATTCGTACTTCACCGCAAAGTTCATCAAGGTAGATTTTTTGTAATAGTGATTGATTACGCTTCGATTATTTAAGTATTCATTTTTTCTTAAGAAATCTCCGGCTGTAATGAATTCTGCCGTTGGAGCGTACTCACCGAAGAAAGTTAAGTTCTTGTCAACTTGCAATGCCACTGCCAAATAAGGCGAAAAAAAGTTTTGACTTTTTGTTGAAGCATAATTAAATCCGAATGATGCTCTAACTAATCTTGTAACTTCAAG
>CAZTDB010000503.1:0-2695 GCA_964612385.1 uncultured Ignavibacteriaceae bacterium | reverse complement strand
TAAAACCATACTGCAGCGTGCAAAAGCATTAATTGAAATTTCGCATCCGGATTTTCAAGAAGAGCTTGATAGATTTGTTACTGAAAGATATTTTAAAAATCAATTCGCATAAAAAGGATTCATAGTGAATCAACTAAAAGATCTTTATTCAAAAATAAAATCTTCTTTTAAAGATTGGCAGCAGAACACATATAATAAATTTATTCAAACAAATCCGGAGCGTTTAAAAAAATTTACTTCCGTTTCGTTCAATCCGGTCGAAACGCTTTACATCCCTTCAGAAGAAAAAGAAATTGAATACACAGAAAAAATAGGTTATCCCGGACAATATCCTTTTACACGCGGAATTCAGCCAACCATGTATCGAGGAAAATTATGGACTATGCGCCAATATGCCGGTTTCGGTACAGCTAAAGAATCAAACAAACGTTTTAGATATCTGCTTGAGCAAGGTCAATCGGGACTTTCGGTGGCATTCGATTTACCTACACAAATTGGGTATGACAGCGATGATCCTATTTCTACTGGAGAAGTAGGCAAAGTGGGTGTAGCAATCGATACCCTTGCTGATATGGAAATTTTATTCGATAAAATACCTTTGGATAAAGTTTCAACTTCAATGACAATCAATGCACCGGCAGCAATTCTATTGGCTATGTACATTGCAGTAGCAGAAAAGCAGGGTGTAGATAAAAGCCGCCTTAATGGTACAATACAAAATGATATTTTAAAAGAATACATTGCACGCGGCACGTATATTTTTCCGCCTAAGCCATCTATGCGGTTAATTACGGATATCTTTGAGTACTGTGCAGAAGAAGTTCCGAAGTGGAATACAATTTCAATTTCAGGTTATCATATCAGAGAAGCCGGTTCTACCGCTTCACAAGAATTAGGATTCACTTTAGCAAACGGAATAGCTTATGTTCAATCTGCTATTAATGCCGGTTTGGATGTTAATGAATTCGGTAAAAGAATCTCATTCTTTTTTAATGCACATAACGATCTTTTTGAAGAAGTAGCAAAATACCGTGCAGCACGAAGGCTTTGGGCAAAGATTATGAAGGAAAGGTTCAACGCATCCGATCCAAAAGCAATGATGTTAAGATTTCATTCGCAGACCGCCGGCTCTACATTAACGGCACAACAGCCCGAGAATAATATAATCCGTGTTACAATTCAAGCCTTAGCCGCGATTTTAGGAGGAACTCAAAGCCTGCACACAAATTCATTGGATGAAGCGCTTGCACTCCCTACTGAAGAATCGGTTCGTATTGCATTGAGGACGCAGCAAATTATTGCCTACGAAAGCGGAATTACAAATACTATCGATCCTTTAGCCGGTGCATATTTTATTGAATCGTTAACAGACGAAATTGAGAAACAAGCAATAGAATATGTCAACAGAATTGACTCTCTTGGAGGAATGGTGCAAGCAATTGAATCCGGATATGTTCAATCTCAAATTCAGGAAGCTGCCTATCGCTATGAAAAAGAAATCGAATCAGAAGAACGTATTATTGTCGGTGTAAATAAATTTAAAATAGATGAAATGAGTGAAAAAAAATTATTAAAGATAGATGAAAAGGTGCAGCAGGATCAAATACTATTCTTAACTAAAACAAAAAATGAAAGAAATAACGAAGAAGTAAGAATAAAGCTCAATAAACTTAAAGAAGCTGCAATCGGTGAAAAAAATCTAATGCCTTTTATAATCGATGCTGTAAAAGTATATGCAAGCATAGGTGAAATCTGTGATGCTTTGCGGAAAGTATTCGGACAATACAAAGAAAATTTAGTCCTGTAAAAATCATCTCATAAATATCATTTAGTCTTGAGGTCTAACATGAATATCACTCACGTTGAACACATCGGGATTGCCGTAAAAAATTTAGAGAAATCCATAAAATTTTACGAAGAGGTGTTAGGTTTTAAGTGTTACGAAATAGAGGAAGTAAAAGACCAAATGGTAAGAACAGCTTTTTCCTGGTGGGACAAACAAAAATTGAGCTGCTCGAATCAACTGACCCTGAAGGACCAATAGCCAAGTATATTCAAAAACGCGGCGAAGGTATTCATCACATTGCTTATGCTGTTAACGATTTAACTCAATCTCTTGAAGAATTAAAGCAGAAAGAAATTAAGTTAATAGATTCCGATCCACGTCCGGGCGCTGAAGGAATGAACATAGCATTCATTCATCCAAAATCTGCCGGCGGAGTATTGATAGAATTATGCGAAGAAGCAGCGATATAAGTTATTTAACCTCCCAGTGCCAATGCCACGGTTCGAATTCAACTCCATAAGGATTGCCTTTAGGATACGATAAATAAAAATTAAATAAATGTGCATTCGCCTGCAGCCAAATATATTCCTCAAGAACTTCAAAATCTTTCGCAGTTTGGTTTTCGCTAAATCCGTTTATTCCGTCTTCATTAATAAAATCTATTGCATTATTAACCGGATGCCCGTGTTCACTGAAGCCCGGCATGGCAATCCACTTAGCATTTTCGAACAGTGAAAAATTGCTGCTTGTTACAAGATAGTAAAAGAATAAATATGCCTGTCTTCCCGGCGAACGGTATCCCGAATCGATGTAAAGGCGCTTCCCTATATCCGCCTCCATTTTCTCCATCATCCTTTCATAATCCGTATATGAATTGGAAGGACAGTATTGAATTCCTGTTTCACTTTC
>CAZTDB010000502.1:0-2699 GCA_964612385.1 uncultured Ignavibacteriaceae bacterium | reverse complement strand
ATATCTTATTACCGAATCATACAAGATGATTGAACAGCTAAAAGTTCCAAGGGAACAGTATGAATTCCAAATGCTTCTCGGAGTCAAAGAAAAACTCCGTGATAAAATAAATGCCAACGGAGATAAAATAAGAGTTTACGTTCCTTTTGGTGAAGACTGGTATCCATATTCCATCAGAAGATTAAAAGAAAATCCTAATATTGCCGGATACATTTTTAAAAATATTTTTTCTTTTTCGAGATGAATGTATTAGGCATTGAAACATCGTGCGATGAAACTTCTGTTGCGGTACTGCGCGGCGGTGCACTAACTGCAAATCTAATCTCATCCCAAAATTTTCATTCTCAATTCGGTGGTGTTGTACCTGAGCTTTCCAGCCGTGCGCATATTCAAATTATAACTCCTTTGATTAAAGAAGCATTAAGTAAATCCAATTTAAAGCTGAATGAAATTGACCTTATTTGTGCCACTGCCGGACCAGGACTAATCGGTGCTTTGTTAGTAGGATTAACATTCGCAAAAGGATTAGCTTTCACATTAAAAAAGCCATTCGTTGGTGTTAACCATATTGAAGGTCATATCTACTCCGGATTTTTGATTGAAGAAAAGCCTGAATTTCCGATTCTCGTCTTAGTAGTTTCAGGTGGGCATACTCTTCTACTGCGTGTGAATAGTTTCACTTCAATAAAAAAAATTGGATCAACCGTTGACGATGCCGCAGGTGAAGCCTTCGATAAAGTTGCCAAGATGCTTGGCTTAGGTTACCCGGGTGGTCCTCAGATTCAACAGGCGGCATCATCGGGAAATCCTGATAAAATAAAATTTCCGATTGCTGAATTGAAAGACAAATATAATTTTTCATTCAGTGGGCTTAAAACCGCGGTACTAAGATATATTCAAAAAAATTACGGCGCTGCTGGGATTCCGGTAAACGATATCAACGATATTGCCGCATCATTTCAAAAAGCGGTTGTTGGTGCTTTAGTGAAAAATACAAGCAAAGCCCTTGAAGAATTTGATGTGAATTCATTGTCGTTAGTAGGCGGTGTTGCCGCTAATGAACCGCTGCGTTCTTCTTTTTTACTGTTAGGAGAAAAATTTAATAAGAAAGTTATTATTCCTCGTATGGAATTTTGCGGAGATAATGCCGCAATGATTGCCTATCGCGGGGCAAAACTATACGAAGCCGGAATAACATCTCCCTTAAGCATTAGCCCGTACCCCGGTTTATCTGAAACAGATTTTTTTTGATAAATGAGACTTCTCTAAAAAAGTATTTTCATTAAGGAAATGATTTGATTATTAAGAATATTTAAATACAAAATTTTTAAATTAAGTCTTTTTAGATACACCTCATAAATAAATTTTATCTTTTCAAGGTATTTATAAAAAACCAGATATTTATTTCATTCTTACCTTGGTGTAACTAGTTTTAAACAGTTTCGATAGAATAGAAATGAACATAACAGAGAAACCGGTATAGAGATGAAATCTTTCACGTAGATATCGCAATCAAAAAGATGTCATCTCTAAAATCTGCTTTCTTAATTTAAATTCTGTATACCTTGAAGTGAAACTATTCATTTGTTTATCTTTCATTTAATGGAAAACATTTACAAAAAAATAGAAACCGAGCTAAATACTTTAAGCATTCAAGAACGGGAAGAAATCCTAACAAAACTGCGGACAGAAGTTGATGTGATAGACAAAGAGATTGTCAAGCTGTTAAGCACTCGAACTTTACACTCCGTTTTAATCGGCAGGGTAAAGCGTTCGATGGGACTGCCAACATATTCGCCAAAAAGAGAGAAAGAGATTGCCGAAAAGATTACTAATTATTCTAAAGAACCGTTAAGCCGCGAAGCTTTGCTTCGTATCTATGAAAGAATTATTGATGAATCGCGCGCAATACAAAGAGAAGAAGCAAACCGGGGGAACATTTTCAATATTTCTAGTGCATTTGTAAAGAAGGGATTCGGCAAGCTGCTCAATAGAAAAGAATTGCTTGTGGTAATTTTTTTCTTCGTAACAATTCTTTCGTTGTTTTACTATACATTTTTTACTTCAAATTACTACAGCAGTAATTCCCCTGTAAAATTCGAAATAAAAAGAGGTGAGACCCTTAACTCCATCGTTGAAAGACTTTATAATAAGGGAATAATACCAAGTACATTCAATATGAAAGCTGCAGCCTTCATATATGGTGCAGAGAAGCGGATACGGGCAGCCAGATACGATATCACTAACGGTTTGAGTTATCTTGAATTGATAGATCTATTTGTAAAGGGTGATGCCGATTTTCTCGTAAAGGTTAATGTTCATACCGGCTCTACTTTGCCGTGGCTTGCATCAAGGCTGCGGCGGGAAGCAAGGATCGATTCGGCTTTATTCGTACAAAAAGCAATTGATCAAAACTTTGTTAAAAATATTGGACTAAATGCCCATACAGTAGAAGGATATCTTTTACCCGGTGATTATTTTTTATATGAACGTTCAACTCCCGAAGAGGTAATCGAATTATTTGTAAACGCGTTTCGTAATTTCATGGCGGACAGCTTGATCAAAAAGTCGGAATCCTTAGGCTTTTCGGTTCATGAAATAATCACTCTCGCTTCGATAATTGAAGGAGAGACAAATAAGGCGGATGAGATGCCGATTATTTCAGGTGTTTATCATAATAGATTGAGAGCGGGTATGAA
>CAZTDB010000501.1:0-2700 GCA_964612385.1 uncultured Ignavibacteriaceae bacterium | reverse complement strand
ATCCATTGTCGGCTTTCGCTAACAATTCCCGTTCATAAACATCTTTTGCAATCATGTGAACAAATGCGGCGGCAGAAGAAAGACCCGATACTAAAAATAAAACCCACAGTATAGAAGTATTCCATAGCGGACGTGCACCTAATGAACTAAGCAGCACGCCGGTATAAATTCCCAGAACAGCACCGGAGAGCATACTTATTACACCGATGTTTTTAACAAGATAAGGATGTGAATTCATCTTTTCAGATAATTCGCTGAGATTAGGAAATTTTTCTAATAAGAATGCGGGCGGCTTTAGTAAGATATTAGCAACAAGCACGGGATAAATTAATATTAGAATCCATGCACCCCAAGACATTGGAGAAGCGATCTTGAATGTTGTATATAATCTCCAGAAATATAATTTATGTTCAAGGTCAAGAAATAATGTGAACATGCCGACGCTTAGAAGAATAATGCTTAGTACAGGCAGATAATAGCAAGAACATTTCGATTCTTTAATTCTTCCTTTAAATAAAAAGTATCCCGAGATTATCATCATTCCGGCTACAAAACCGCCAAGGAAAAGATAAACAGGAATTTCCCATCCCCAAACATTCATTGAAGGATCAATCATGAAATTGTTTCGTGTTTTTGTCAATTCGTTCATAAGCTCCTCTATACCAAATAGAAAATCTGAGGTTTAGTACCAGCCGCAGGAATATTAGTATGATGCTTACGCGATTTAAGCAGCTTACTCAATTCGCTGTTTGGATCATCTAAGTCACCGAAATACATACAGCGTGTCGGGCACACATCTACACATGCAGGATTCATTCCTTTTTCAACGCGGTGTATGCAGAAGGTGCATTTATCTGCATAACCTTCAGGGTTAATAAATCTTGCATCGTAAGGACATGAAGCCAAACAAGCTTTGCAGCCGATGCATTCATAATGATTTACAAGAACGACTCCGCCGAGATCATGAATGTGGCTTGCACCGGTTGGGCAGCAAGAAACGCACGGCGGGTTATCGCAGTGATTGCACCGTTCGCTTCTTATCTCCATGTGCAAGTCCGGAAATTTTCCGATAACTTCCTGAACAATCCAATCTCTGTTAAATCCCTCGGGAACATTATTTTCGGTTTTGCAGACAACTACGCAATCCATACACCCAACACATTTTTTAGTATCAATCACCATTCCGAATCTTGCCATATCAGACCTCCACCTCGAAGGTAACAAAATTAACATTCATACCGGTGCCGCCCATTATCGGATCGATAACGTATTGAGTGATTAGTTCAGCATCGCTTGCGCCTTTCATATAGGCGCCTTTAAGCATCTTAGAATTATGTCCGAATCCATGCACCATATAAACACAATCGGTTCTGATACGTTCAGTAGCTTTTACTTTTATTTTATTGCTTATAACTCCGTCCGTATTTTTTAGTTTGATATAATCACCGCTCTTTAATCCGTATCGATTGGCAACATCCGAATTTATCCAGATTTCATTTTCATCCATCATATCCATTAAAACTCTGTTGGATTGAGTTCTGCCAAAAGAGTGAACCGGCGCTCTGCCATATAATAGCCTGAAATAACCCGGCGGGGGTTCCTGCGGTTTTGTGTATTTAGGAACAGGATCGAATCCAGCGTGAGCAAGCTGCAGGGAATAAAATTCTATCTTGCCTGAAGGAGTTGGAAATTCAAGCGGCGCACCTTCTTCGGTGAAGATAGGCTGCTTCGATCCACGTATGATTCCATCTTTTTTCAACTGCTCCAAACTGTAACCTGCCGCATTTATTCGGTGTTCGATATATTCTTCGATGTGATTCCAGGGATAATAATCCTGTAAACCTAGACGCTCAGCTAATTTTTTTGCCATCCACCAGTTTGGTTTTTGATCGTGCGGTGATTCAACAACAGGCTGCCTGAGAGATAAAAACGGCTCACGAAACCACTCAACATTTATGTCGTCGTAACGTTCTAAGTAAATGGATTCAGGTAGAACAACATCAGCCCAACCTGCTATTTCACTCGGTATAACATCAACAACTACCATAAGATCCAAATTTTGAATTGCGTTGATAGTTTCTTCTTCATTGGGTAAAGCATGAATTAGATTGGTAGCGTATACAAACCATCCTTTTACCGGATAAGGTTTACCTGTAATAGTTGCTTCTCTAATTCCGTTTGTAATTGTTTCGTGAGCGAATGGATATTTCTTATCAGGATTATCAACTTTTTCTTTAGATGAATTGGGATAGGGGGGATAAGGATAATCCGGAATATCCATACTTACTGGAGTATAGAAACCACCTTTTGTTCCCCAGTTTCCCATTAAGGCATTAAGCAATGCAATTGCACGGCTTCGCTGAGTGTCATCGCCGTACCAAGTAGCGTGTCTACCCGGATTAATTAAAGAAGCCGGTCGGTAACGTGCAATTTCGTGGGCAGTACTAATAATTAATTCTGGATCAATTCCTGTTTCAACGTAAGCCCACTCCGGTGTGTAATGAGAAATTTCTGCTTTGAATTGTTCAAAACCGAAACCGTAGCGAGAAACGAAATCTTTATCGTAGAGAATTTCTTTCACAATTATGTTCATCCATGTAAGAAGCAATGCAAGATCGGTTCCCGGCTTGATTGGCAGATAGTATTTTGCTTTACTTGCTGCCACCGAATATCGCGGATCGACAACAATTACCGATGCAC
>CAZTDB010000500.1:0-2712 GCA_964612385.1 uncultured Ignavibacteriaceae bacterium | reverse complement strand
TGGTTAGTTCTTCGTTCAACAAAAACGCTCGCCGTTAGGATGGAAAGGCACAATCAAAATGCAATGAAGATTGCTGAGTTTTTATCGGAATCAGGATTAGCTGAAAAAGTATACTACCCTGGTTTGAAATCCCATCCACACCACGAGCTTGCTAAGAAACAGATGCGAGGGTTCGGGGGAATGATTTCGGCTGATTTCGGAGATATCGAAAAAGCAAAAAGATTGTTGAAGAATGTAAGAGTATTCACACTTGCCGAAAGTCTTGGCGGTGTGGAAGGTTTGATCAGTCATCCTGCAAGTATGACACATGCCTCAGTTCCGAAAGAAGATAGAGAACGAATGGGCTTAACTGACAGTCTAATCCGCTTCTCTGTAGGGATTGAAGATGTTGAAGATTTGATTGCCGATATTGAAAATGCGTTTAGGTGAGATTAAAGAAATTTCGGAAATAAATCATGTAATTATCCTAACCAATTTCCCTTCTTATTGCATCAAATATTAGCTAAATTTAATTAGTATTTTTATTCACATAACTTGAAGGGGTTAAAATGGATACAGAGAAAAATTCAACAAATCAACTAGATTTGGTTGATGATACAAAATATTCCATGGATACTCATCTTATCTATGGTAAGAATATCACAAAAAAATGGGATTATTCCCATCACGTTCTTCCCCCAATCACTTCTTCCGTAATCTTTCGGTTAGATTCGGTTGAACGGGGAGCGGAGGGTTTCCTTGAGTTTGCTAATTCGCCTGTAGCCGGAGAGGACCCTAAACCAATTTACATTTACGATAGGATGGGCGAGCCTAACAAGGAAATTCTTGAAGAAAATCTTGCTTATGTGGAAAAAGGAGAAACGGCTGTAACCTTCGCAACCGGTATGGGTGCCATTTCGGGAATAATAGGCATATTAACCAAAACCGGGGATGAAATAATTGCACATCAAACACTTTATGGCTGCACTTATTCTTTAATGACAAGCTGGCTGCCGCGGTATAATATCAAAACAAGTTTTATCGATCTAAGAAATCCAGAAAATCTGTTAGCAAAAATAACTCCCAAAACAAAAGTGGTTTATTTTGAATCGCCTTCCAATCCGAGTCTTGATATCATCGATATAGGAGAAATTAGAAGAATTGTTAATGAAGTGAACAAAGACCGCCCGGAAGATGATACGATAAAAATTGTAGTTGATAATACATTTGCTACCCCGTTTTGCCAGCGTCCAATTGAACTCGGCGCAAACTTCACAATTCACTCATTAACCAAAGGCATCGGCGGTTTTGGAACGGATATGGGCGGGGTTGTTATCGGCAAACAAAAATACCGCGATATTCTCTTGCTCTACAGAAAAGATTTCGGTGCAGTGCTCAATAACAAAAGTGCTTGGACGGTTTTAACTTATGGTCTGCCTACTTTAGCACTGCGGGCAAGACATCAAATTAAATCCGCTCAAAGAATTGCCGAATATCTTAGCAGCCATCCAAAAGTTGAATCTGTAAATTACCCCGGTTTACCCGGCTATCAGTATTATGAAACGGCTAAAAAACAGATGAGAGATTTTAGCGGTAATTTTGCACCCGGCTCACTTATTTATTTTGTGCTTCGAGGCAATACCTATGAAGAAAGCAAGGAGAACGGAAAGAAATTTATGAACTATGCGGCACAACATGCTTATACTATGACTCTTGCCGTAAGTCTTGGGCATACTCGAACACTAATTGAACATCCGGCTTCGATGACACATTCCATGGTTCCGATTGAAAGGTTGATGGAATCCGGTGTTCATCCCGGCGGAGTTAGAATTGCAGTTGGATTAGAAAATCCTGATGACATCTTAATGGATCTTGAAGAATGCCTTAAAGTGGTTTAATTCTGTTGATATATTCCCAAAGGTCACTCGCTAAAAGAAGGCAGTGACCTTTATTTAAATATTCTTAATTTCGGCTTGTAATTTTCACATCACTTTTAAATAACTCTTATGAAAACTGTTATCAAAATAATTTTTGTGCTGCTTATTTTTTCCTTGTCTTCTCTTAATGCTCAAGAAAACTTTGAAAATCAGATTGAGGTTTTTCTTATTGATGCTTACGTAACCCCCGAGTTTCCGAACAGATTCATCCTTTCTTTCTTCACAAGCGAGCCTGTAAAATCAAAAGTGCTGATTGAAAACAAGTACGAATTTGGAATATCTAACGAATTAACCGACAACCACAAAACGGAAATTGATATTACCGATTTAGATTTTTCAGACGATCAAGTGCCATTCGTTATTTTGATGGAAGACTCAGAAGGTATAGTTCATAAAAGCGAACAATATGACTTCATCCTGCCTTACGAAGTTAAAGTGGATAAGGAATCAAATTTTTTGCTTTTGTGTCTATTCGGGGGATCCGTATTGGCAGTTCCTTCGCCTGTTTTTGTTAAGGCTAAAAATGAAAATTATTTCAGCCTTACAAAAGAAATTCCGCTGTTATCATTCAGATCAAAAAGTTTTATTTATCCGATGGGTTATTTTTCTATCGAGTACTCTCATATCTTCAAAGCGCAGGTAAAAAATTATTTTCGCTACGGATATAAACACATAATTGAAATTCCCGTATTAGAATACATAGCTCCGGGCGTAAACGGTTTTACAAATTTCAAAGGGTATAACGGAATAAGTCCCGAAATTTCAATCGGTTTATTCAGAGCTTTCAGCGCATTCA
>CAZTDB010000499.1:0-2716 GCA_964612385.1 uncultured Ignavibacteriaceae bacterium | reverse complement strand
TAAGATTATTCAACAGTTAAAGTTGATCGATTCTCTAATCTGAAAAAACGGTGTAAATAATTTTCCCTTATGAGAGAAACTATATTTATAAGTACTAAATATTTGTTGAGAAAATGCACAATTATCTAATAATTGGGTTGGTCTAATTTTAGATGGCACCGATGCGATAACAATTTCTCAATACAATTCGTGGGGAACAATATGAAAAAAAATGTACTTGTTATTTTATGTTCTTTTTTACTTATTAATTTATCGCAGGCGCAAACGGCAAAAATAATTACCGAGGGCGTCTCGCCGCACGGATTAACCACGCTTGGTTTATCCACAAATTCGGTTTCATCCGGATTAGACATCGTTCCTAAAGCAACCAATGTTTACTTATCTGCAAAAAACGTTGGCACTGCCGATCCCATCACCAATGCAACTTTCACACTTTTATCAAAGCCCTCCGGCTCAACTGCCGCTTTAACTGTTGTCAACCCGACATGGGTTACTTTTATTGCTGATTTAACAGGCGAGTATCAGGTTCAATTATCCATTACCACAGCCGGTGGAACTCACGATACTACGAAGACAATTTATGCCGCTAACTATGTAGGTGTTGGTAACTTTGACGGTGTAGCCGGTACTTTTCCTAAATGTATGACCTGCCACGCAGCTAACCCAACATTTACGGCTATTTATGATCGTTGGCAAGTATCGGGACATGCTACTATCTTCAAAACACAAATTAACAGCGGATCGGCTTATTACAGCACAAGCTGTATGAAATGCCACACTACCGGATATGATCATAACCTTGCTGCAGCTAACAATGGATTTGATGATGTTGCTGCGAGTCTTGGCTGGGACTGGGCAAATTATTCACCTCCGAAAGCCGGAAATTGGGAAGCATTAAAAACTAACTTTGCCGGATTAGTTAATCTTGCAACTATAGGATGCGAAAATTGCCATGGACCCGGCAGCGAACATTCGATGGGTGGTGCAAAGGCAAAGATTCAAATTTCACGCGATCTTGGTGTATGCGCTCAATGCCATGATGAACCATGGAGACACAATAAAGTTTCCGAGTATGAAAATTCTTTACATGCGGAAGCTTTGTGGTCAAATTCATTTGCGCAGGGTGCTGCATCGCAAAATAATAGTCTTCAAAATTGCATCCGCTGCCATGACGCAAAGGGATTTGTGAATTTCACAAAAGGATTAACCACAAATACAACCGGAATGAAATCTGCCGACCACGAACCGGTAACTTGTTCCGCATGCCATGATCCTCACGGCAATTCGAATGATTATTCTCTTCGTTCTATTCCTGCAAGCTCCGATACGCTTGGTAATGGCTTCGCTTATAATGCTTTTGGCGGCAATGGAAAATTGTGTATGGCATGCCATAAAGCAAGAAGAGATAATGTCTCTTATGTTCAAACCAATGTAACTTCATCTCATTGGGGAACTCATCATTCAGTTCAAGCAGATAATTTATTAGGTAAAAATGCCGCGACATTTGATGACACTCCCTTCCTTTCCGGTTCTCACATTTATGCAGTTCAGGATGCATGCATCGGATGCCACATGTTTGCTACTACTGATACAGGTACAGTTAACAGGGATAAAGTAGGCGGGCACAGCTTTGCATTGCATAATGAAAATTCAGGTTATGATCATACCGCCGCCTGCACGGGCTGCCATGGACCAAAGACCAGTTGGGAAGATTTCAAAGCTACAGGCGACTATGATCAAAATGGTTTGGTAGAATCGATAAGTAAAGAAATCGAAGGATTAACTAGAATCTTGGTTGAAACTTTACCTCCTGTCGGCGAGCCTACAATTTCTTGGGAGATGATAAGAGACTTGAACGATGTTAAAGTAAGAAAAGCATATTGGAACTATCAGTTAATTGCCTACGACGGCAGCAAGGGTATGCACAATCCTAAATTTGCTGTTGATGTTCTTTCAAAATCAATCCTTGCCATCGGTGGAGTTATTCCGGTTGAGCTGACAAGCTTTGCAGCTAAACTTGTAGACGATCTTGTAATGTTAGATTGGGAAACCGGAACAGAGACTAACAATAAAGGTTTCGAAATCGAAAGAAAGATTACAGATGATTGGCAGGTAGTAGGCTATGTTGAAGGCGCCGGAACTACAACTGAAGTAAAACATTATTCGTTTACGGATATGTTGAAAGAAATTCCATCGGGTGCCAAAATTTACTATCGATTGAAGCAGATTGATTACGACGGCTCATTCTCATATTCGAAAGAAGTTGAGATTACGTATAACACGGGTCCGAAGAGCTACAAGCTTGCACAGAACTATCCGAATCCGTTCAATCCTTCTACCGTAATTAAATTCTCATTGCCGTACCAAAGCAATGTTAAGTTAGTTGTTTATAATCTTACGGGAGAGGTTGTGTCAGAATTATTTAACGGAGTAAAAGCTGCTGGCTATCATGAAGTAGTATTTAGCACCGAATCATTTGGTAACCGATTCTCATCCGGTGTATATCTCTACTCGATAGAAGCTTCATCGGTTGATGGAAGTCAGTCGTTCAAGCAGACGAAAAAGATGGTACTTGTTAAGTAAGGAGTTAGTAGACAGTAGTTTGTAGTATTTTTGTTTTTAACCTCCAGGGTTTCCCTTCACAAAAAGAAGCGCTAACCCCGGAGTTATTCCGTTTAAAGTCAACTTAGAGCAGGCAACAAAGCCGAACAAATAG
>CAZTDB010000498.1:0-2722 GCA_964612385.1 uncultured Ignavibacteriaceae bacterium | reverse complement strand
TCCGGCATCGAAAGTAAAACCCAGATAAGATAGACCGGATTCACCCGGTGCTGCTTCAGCCGACCACTTTAATACTTTTACGCTGCCGCCAATTATAAACGAACCGTATATCTCTCTTGCATAAGTTCCGATAAAAGTATTTTCCTTCCAAAAGTTTGTATTCAAGAAAGTACCGCCGATACCAAAGCTGCCGATAATTCCTACAGGCATTGCGGCGCTTAATGAAAAGTAATTTAAATTATCATCTTGAATGCCCGGATATAAATTTGAGTAAGTTGTTGAAACGGCTAAATCAGCTACGTTAAAAATTCCTGCGGGATTATAAAACAAAGCATACGGCGCATCGGCTACTGCAGTAAAAGCACCACCCATCGAATACACGCGGGCGCTGTTGCCTAAGTCTTCAAAACCGCCTGCATTTAAATTTATATTGATAATAAAAAACAGGATAAAAATTTTACTTAAACTTTTCACTTCTGTCCTCAAAAAAATTAATATGAAACGACAATAGTTTTAGATACATAATCGCCGCCGTCATCGCTGTTTATAAACAACTGATAAATATATACACCCGGTCTTACCAGCTTTCCGCTGTTATCGCGTCCATCCCACTCGATAGAATTTTCAGAAATGTAAGCGAAAGATTTTGTGTCGGTTTCAAACAAATCGCGGACAAGTCTTCCGGTTAAATCGTATATCTTAATCGTAAGCCTTCTAAATTGCTTTGCTAAAAATTGCGAAGGCTCGCCGATATTTCCGATGAAGAAGGAAATTCTTGTAACATCGTTTTTGCCGTCATTGTTAGGAGTAAACGGATTCGGGCTTGCTTCGGCACCAATAATTAATTTATCCGGAACTCCCGTTGTTACTACGCTCCAGGCAAGCACTCCGTCTTCAGCTTTAGCATTTACCTGCTGGTAATTATTCAATACATTCTTGCTGCTTACTCTCGTAACAAAGGGGTTTACAGCTAAAAATGGTGTAGCAGTAAATCTGACTACAATTGTTGAATTGGTTTTGATTTTTGTGGTAAATGAGATTGTAATTTTATCCGCCTTTACATCAGCAAGGTGACTTACGCTGCTGCCGTTCACGATCACACCTGTCAGTTCCACAGGTGTGGGTGTTAGAATCACTAATGTATCAATGCCGTGATCGGTGCTCTCAAAGTTTGCCTGTACAGTCAAGCTGAATTCTATTTTTGAAAGAATGGGAGAAAATTGCGGCGAGATAAATGAATTGGCATCCGATACTACATTGATCATGTCATAATTAATTCTTATCTCATCAATAATCGGTGTAAACAAATTTGAGGTAGTTAGCCTAACTTTGTATTGAATAAATCTTCTTGGCTCATAAACATTAAACAGCGAACCGCTGGTTGAAACATTATCCGACCAATCGCTCCATGTCGAATCAATCTCGGGGGAATCGCCCGTTCTGAAGTTATAAATAATATTAGTTCCATCCGGAATATCGGCATCAAACTCTAACGCACCAAAATTTACATTCTTCGTTACCGTCCTGATTGAAGAAACATATTCACCTTCGGGAAGAAAGCCTTCACCGTATACTTCTATTTCAGAAATAACCGTTAGAAATGTTTCGGCAGGGATTACATCTATTACTACCATGATGTATTGCGCAACTACAGGGTCAAAGAGTGCGGTAGTAATGCTATCTCTATTGCTGGGATTCTCAAAAACTTTTTCAAGACTTAAGGTATCCAAGCCGGCAAAGATTGAATATGCGCGAGGTCTTAAATTCGGATTAGCTCCACCCCCGGTAAAGATTACTACCTTCTTAACCGTTCTTAATGCTTGAAGATCAATTACTATATAAGTCCCTCTGCCGCCCTGTCCGGTAGTTTCATCAAGAATGCTAACGAAAGTGCTTTTATTGCCGTCCAACAGCTTCTGTGCATTTGTAACCGCCGTATCAGTTACGCCGTTTCTATTTGGCGGAATGCCTGTATAAACGATATAAGCAAATTTATTTCTTGCGAGGTTTTCGTTCTCTCCGCTTTGAAGCTGAAGCTTACCCGGATTTGTAGTATAATCCACTGAGAAGGAACTTGCAGAATCAATCGAACCTGGTTCATCGAAAGATGAATCTATAATTGCATTTTGGCTGAATAAAAAAATTTGAATGGAAAGGGTAAAAAGACATAACGCAAGGAAAAAGGTATAATATTTATTCATAGGTTATTAAAGGTTTTGGAGTAAAAGATATGTTCATTTCATTATCGAAGCTAAAGCAAAAAACTTTCAATATTTTTAAGCATGTCGTTTTAATTAGTTGTGCAAAGATAGAATAGTTGCTAATATTATACAATAAAATTAGGGGGGTACAAAAGCAAAATTAATAAAGCTTTCTTCGTTACCCTTTTTAGAAAATATTTCTTTTCTTTTTAAAAACTTCGTGCGGTTATTAAGCAAAATTTTCAGTAATTTTTTTTATAAAGATACGAATTCATTTCTATCAAAATGAGGGTGACTAAAAAGTAGCAATGTCAGTTCGACCCCGAAAGCTTTTCATAAAGAACCTTCGGTCGGGAGAGAAATCTTGTATTTACTGAAGATTTCTCGCTCGAGGACTCACTCGAAATGACATTATTTAACTTTTTAGACAACCTCTACAAAAAAACCGGACCAATTCTTATCCGGTTTTATTAAACCTGAATCCTTCGTGAAAATTGCTAAATATTGATTTTCAGTTTACT
>CAZTDB010000497.1:0-2723 GCA_964612385.1 uncultured Ignavibacteriaceae bacterium | reverse complement strand
TTTATCCGAAACGATTGAGTTTGTTAAAGTTACGGTCGATACTTTTTTCAACTCCTTGCTTTGCTCTATGGCAAATATCAACCGAAATACGTCCGTAAATTCTCCTGCACCTGCAATTTTATATTGATAAACCAAAAATTCTTTGTCTTGTTTCTGAGAGACAAACTCAACGTCTATTTTAGTTTTAGAAGAAAATCCCGTGGTAATTTCGTTTATGAAATAAAAAAACTTAATAGAAGAAAGATTGTACGGAATGTTAAATCTTCTTGCAGCTAAAATACTATCGAGCACCGAAGCCCTATTTTGGGTTTCGAGCAATTGTAAATTAAGTTGTTCTGTATCGTAATCGTTTTCTTTCAATTCATTCAACCTTTGTTGTTTCTTCTTTATCTCTCCGCTTTGAAAGACAAAGATGTAAATTCCGCCCGCAAGCAGAATAATAATTAAAAGTCCGACAAGACCAAGAGTACTTTTTAGCTTTCTATTCATTCAGAATTAGAATTGTTAAAGTAGCTTTTATAGTTAAACGTAATCAAAAACTTGTAGGCATTTTTCTCCCGCAATTCTTCATAAAGCACGCTTTTCAACTCAGCCGATTTCAAAGAATAGGCAAAATCCGTTAATACATTTTTTGAAAGAGCATATCCTTCCAGTACGATAAAATCTTCCTGTTCCCGCGTAAGCTTAGTAAGCCAAACATTTTTTCTTACGGCAAAGAAATCGGAAATATCCCGAATAACCTTAGTCCAGATACCTGCACCGGTACTTGCTGAATCGAGAATAGCTTGGGTTTGGTCAAATCCGTTAATTTTTTCTTCAAGGTTAGAGATTTGGTTAAGTAGCTGCTCATTTTGTCTTAGGAGAAGTGTTTGTTTTTCAATTTCTTCATCCAATTCATGGATTTCTTTTTGACGCTCGAGCACCTGTACTGTAATGAAAAATGCGGCTGCAAATAAAAGTGGTAATATAGCATAACCGTGCCAGGCAAACTGAAAGACTTTTTGTTCTTCCTTAACGTATTTTGGAAGTAGGTTTATACCTTTATGAATATTATCCAGTTCATCAAAATAATCATTTGCAACGGCAAGAGGTACGCTGAAGGCAGAAATTTTTACTTTTTGTTCTTCAGATAAATCGGATAAATCAATATCATCAAATTCCAGCCGCGTTACATTTGCTTCGGGAAATGTTCCATAGAAGGAAAGGATTATATTTTCCGAGTCATCCTCGCCGCAAACTATAATATTATCCAGCGAAGATATGCCTCCGTTTTCCATTTCAAGCAGAATCTTTGAGAAGTAAACATCGTAAGTATGAAGATTGAGAGTACCTATATCAAGCGTAGAGCCAATATGTTTTAATTTGCGCCCATGCAAAAAAATTAATTTGCTGTATTCCTTTCCGATATAAACGATAAGTGAATAATCGTCCGGGAAAAACTTCTTTCGCTTAGCTACGTAATATGCAAGTGATATTTCGGCACTCTTAACCGCGGGAATTTTATAATATCTTCTTCCGTGGTACCGTGCAAGCGAGTTTATCATCTTTATACACGATGATTCGCCCCCGCTTAGAAAAACTGAAAGAAGCGATTTATCAGCTAACTCTATGTATCCTAAATTATCTTTATCTATCGTAACATTTTTAGTCTGTCGAATATCCCTGATAATTTCCTGAGTAATGCGGGTTGCTTTTTCCTCTCTGGCTCCTTCAAAAATATGATAATAAATTGACGGTTCAGTTAATGCAGGGATAAAAATACTTTTACTTAAATTAATTCCTTGAAATGCTGAGCTTATTATACTTTGAGAAGAGATGTCTAATTCGGGTTCCAGCGGAACTCCTTTTTCGATGCTTTCTAATTCTAAGTCTTCACTTTCAATTGTTAAATCAGAAACGCCTTCACCCACGCTCATTGATTGCTGTACTACATCAAAAGACATAGTAAAGCGCACCTTTAGCTTGCCTTTTTCTTTATTTATTACGGCAACTTTTGTATCGTTGCCTTCGCAATATACGGCTATTAACTGTTTCAATTATACCGACGTTAAAATTTGCTGCATTCTGGTTTTGTTATTCGAAAAAGCGATCGCGTTTTCAAGAGAAATTTTCTTTTGCAGATACAGTCTCTTCAAGTCCTGTTCCATTGTAATCATTCCCTGCTGCCCGCCTTGATTAATCATCATATAAATTTCGCTTGTATTATTATTTTTTATTGCGGCTTTAACACTTGGCGTAACTAATAGCACTTCTTTTGCAAGCACACGCTTTCCATCGAGGCTTGGCACTAATTTTTGAGATACTACGCTAATCAACACATCTGCCAATCTGTTCCTAACTCGTTCTTGTTCGGAAGGATTAACTTCTGCAATAATTCTATCAAGCGATTCAACTGCAGAGGAAGTATGAAGAGTTGAAAATACTTTATGACCGGTATCGGTAACTTCAAGCGCAGCCATTATTGTATCCGGGTCTCTCATTTCACCAATTACAATTATATCCGGATCCTGTCTTAATGATTGAATTACGCCTTCCCTAAAAGTTAGAACATCCCTGCCGACCTCTCTGTGTCTGACAATCGAAACATTCGATTCATGAACGTACTCAACAGGAGAAGCAATTATAACAATGTGTGCCGGATCAACTTTATTATGTGCATCAATTATTGCATCAAGAGTAGTTGATTTACCCGAACCGGTTATACCTGTAATAAGCGATAAGCC
>CAZTDB010000496.1:0-2724 GCA_964612385.1 uncultured Ignavibacteriaceae bacterium | reverse complement strand
AATTGGGAAGATCAAGCCAATATATATTATGACCTTCGGGATCATTTTGAGGGAGACCATTTACAGAAATAGAAATTCTTCGTTGATCAAAACCACGGATACTTAAATAATTGTACCCAATTCCGTTACCAGATTCAGAATAAAATGTTGTATTGGGTAAATAGCTTAAAAATTCCGGCACATCTTGTACGGAATATCTTTCTTGAATTTCTTTCTTTTTTATTTTTGAAAATGTTATTGGTAAAAATCCCTCTTTACCAATAGATGCACTTACCAAAACACTTTGACTTGTTAAAACTTTTGGTGTGAGTTTTATAATACCGCCCGGTAATTGATTAAATTGTGTCACAGTCAATTCGACAGCTTCAAAACCTATAAATGAAATTCTTAATACATCGTCGGTTGAAAAAATCCCTGTTATCGAGAACTTTCCTTCATTATCGGAAGGAATACCGTAATTAGTTCCAACAACAAAAACATTAGCATTTGAAAGGGATTCATTGGACTCTGAGTTTACGATTTTACCGGTTATTGAAATTTGGGCTTGAATTACCGTGCAAAAAATGATCAGTAACGTGAATTTCTTAAACATGACTCTCTCCTTTTTATTAAATGATAAAAAAAAAGCCGAATCCCGAAAAGAAAACGGCTTGAGAGAGTTAAAACTTCTCTCCGTTTTCCTACGCTGGTATTATCCAGATCAGGTTCAAGTGTTTGATCTCAGCTATCCCGGCAAAACGGAACAACACCCCTAACGGCTTATGGTTAATATAATTTGTTAAGAACATTTTAATTGCGGTTCAAAACTAAAAAAAAGTATGAATTAAAGAAAGGTGAGAGTAAATATCTTTCAAATATTTATCCCCATGCAACCATATTCGGTATGTGAAGGTCTAAAACATTAAACAAGCTAATGATAAAGATGAATAAAATTCTTAAAAAAGTTCGTATCGATACCCGATGCCCGCATTGTACAGTTTTACTTCACTCCATTTGGATGTGCACACTTAAATCGGATAAAATATTGAGATACATTTATTTCTGCAGCAAATGTAACTATGCATTAAATATATCTAATCAAAAAATATACTCTCCCGAATAATTATTAGACTTATCTGGAAAACACAATTAAATAAGAACCCATTGAAATTTTCCCTGTTTCTTTATTAATTTGCAGGCAAAAAGGGGTAAGCAATGGAAACATTACAAGCAATTCGTACTCGAAGAAGCATTCGTAAATATACATCACGACCGGTGCCGCAAGAATCAATAAATAAAATTATTGAAGCGGCAATGTATGCACCGTCAGCCCGCAATACACAACCTTGGCATTTTATCATAGCTAACAGAAGAGAAATTCTCGATGAAATTCCAAAAGTTCATCCCTACGCCGAAATGGTTTATCAAGCGCAGTTATGCATTTTGGTATGCGGTGATAACCGCTTGGAAAAAAGAAATGATTATTTAGCCATTAATTGCGCTGCTGCTACACAAAATTTACTTCTTGCGGCTCATGACCTAGATTTAGGTGCTGTTTGGTTGGGCGTTTATCCGCGCGGTGAGCGAATGGAAGGTTTAGCAAAATTATTTCAGCTTCCACATAATATTTTACCTATTTCTCTAATTGCTCTTGGTTATCCGGATGAAAAAATTTCGCCGCCTGAAAGATTTAAGCAGAATAGATTACACTATAATAAATGGTAATATTCGATAGAATTTAAGTTAAAGAATTATATTTTCTTAATTTTGCTGCATGAATAAAAATTCCTCACAAATGGATGTGATGACACCCGGATCGCTCTCTATCAGCAAATTAATCCGCGAATTAGAAAAAGATTATATTAATAATATTAGCATAATCGAATTTGTTTCGGATAACCCGGTTGTTGCAATCTATCAAACAGGCAGCTCGTTTCTTGTTAAAGGTATCAGCGATCAAGTTTGGATTTATATCAGCAGCTCGATTGAATCGGAATTAAAAGCACTGCTTAAAAATATCGAGGCGAATGAATTACATTTTGCTTCAATTGAAGATTGGTTGATTCCCATAATTACCGAAGGCAGAGAAATCGATTGGCAGATGAGTGCAGTGCGATACTATCTGCCGGCGGATATTAAAATCCCTCAAAATCAAATTCCTATCTCACCGCTGTCATCGGATGATGCAGAATTTATAATCGCGAATTCTAATTACAAAGAATTTTTAACGATTGATTACATCATTGACAGAATAAGTAAATCCTTTAGTGCGGGTATATATGAGAACGGAAAGTTAGCTGCTTGGGGATTGACCCACGATGACGGTGCACTCGGTTCACTGCATGTTGTTGATGAACACCGACGAAAGGGGTATGCGACCGAAATAACTATTTCTCTAATCCGCCAATGCAGAGAGAAAGGGAAAATTCCTTATGCGCAAATTGTGGAAGAAAATTTACCGGCGATAAACATGGTTAATAATTTAGGATTCGTTAAAGATAGAAGAGTAACCTGGCTGAAGCTTAAATGATGTTATGGAAGTAACGCAAAATGCTTCTATCTTCTGGAATTATGGAAAAATGGAATGCTGGGATGTTGGTTTTTGCTCATTATTCTAATATTCCATCACTCCACTATTCCTAAAGATTCGCAGAATCCGGCGGACAAGCTTGTGCGTAACTTTATTGATGTTATTTATGAGGCGTATCTAAAAAGGTCTTGTTTAAAAATTTGTATTCGAATATT
>CAZTDB010000495.1:0-2730 GCA_964612385.1 uncultured Ignavibacteriaceae bacterium | reverse complement strand
TTAGAATCGGAATAGAATTTTGATGTTGAAGAATGAATATTCAGGTTAAATATCATCAGCATCACAACTCCGCCGATTAAGCCTGCACCAAGTAAATCGAGTATTACATTCATTATTTTAACGTAAATATATATGATAAAACAACCGCCCCCCGCATGTAAGGGCTTGTTACTGTTACGGTTAATTTTTTGTAAAAAGTTCTGTCGGTTACAACGTTATTCGGATTATCGCCGTCAACGTATCTCACAACACAGCTAATAAAATAATCCTCGGCATGCGGTGCGCTTATTGTTTTTGTGAAATTATGATAGTCGTCAACATCATTGTAGTCTGGATAAGTTTCCCCCGATTCGGGTCCAAGTAAATTTGAAGGAGTTAAGTTTAAAACGTTTGTGGTTGGGAATTGTACTGTATTTTGATCAAAACTTTTTACTTTTATCTCTTCAATCATGTCATCCGCTAAAGAGAATGCAGTTAAAGCAACTTTATTTTCTATCTCAACCGTAGAAGTCTCTAGAACGGTCGTATTAAATCTTAGTGAAACGAGCGCAAGCAGCGTTAATCCGCCTAACGCTAACATCGATTGTATATTCATAAAAGTTTGGTTTTCTTTAAGTAGCTGCCTATAAGCCATAAATTGTACCATCATCATAATCTATAATTGCTTTGGTTTATTGGACTTATTGAGGGTAAAAAATTGAGTGAAAAACGAAAAAAATGACGTGAGCGACAAATTTGACGTCAAAACTGACGTCATTATTTTTTTCGATCGCGGATATTTTTTAAGCGGCGCTGCAGTGTCCTTTCACTAATCTGCAGGATTGCAGCCGCTTTTTGAATGTTGTTTCCCGAATGATTATAAACGCTCAGGATGTAATTAGTCATTGCATCTTCGAGTGAAAGCAACTCGTGTTTCGAACCGGACCGTACCTCTTTTTTAATTTTTGCGGATGGGATATCAAGAGAGGAGATAAACTCTTCGTCATTCGATTTTGCAACAGCATTTAAAATTAAATTTTCTAATTCTCGGACGTTTCCGGGAAAGTCGTACCGCATCAAGTTGTCTAACACTTCATTTGAAAAACCGAATACATGTTTTTTGTAAATCTTATTTCCGATCTTTAAAAAATATTTTGCGAGCTCGATAACATCGTCGCCTCTTTCTCTAAGCGGCGGCAGATAAATAAAACCCCTATTTAACCGGTAATATAAATCGGCTCGAAATTCCCGGCGGTTAACTGCTTCCAATAAATTTTTATTAGAAGCGGCAATTATTCTGATATCAAGCTTAATGGGTTTTGGACTTCCAATTTTCGAAATCTCCCCGTATTGAATTACTCTTAAAAGTTTTCCCTGCAATTCTTTAGGCAGTTCACCGATCTCATCTAAAAAGATTGTACCGCCGTTGGCAGCCTCAAAAAAACCTTCCTTCTGGACAGTAGCACCTGTGAAAGAACCCTTTACATGTCCGAACAGCTCGCTCTCGAACAAGGTAGAAGAGATAGAAGCTAAATTAACTGCCACAAATGGCTGTCCTTTCCTGGGGGATAATTCGTGGATTTTTCTTGCGATTAAATCCTTTCCCGTTCCTGTCTCACCCGATATTAAAACAGTTTCTTTTGTGGGTGCAAAAATTTCTACAAGCTCAAATACTTTTAACATCACCGGAGAGTTTGTAACTATATCTCCGAACAACTGCCTTCGTTTCAATCCTTTAACGGCGGCTTGTCTCAATGTATCTCTTTCCAGTTCGAGCAGCTTTTGGTCTAATGCGCGGTTAATTGTAAGCACCAATCTATCTGCGTCTGGCGGTTTAGTAATAAATTCGTAAGCGCCTAATTTAATTGCTTGCAGAGCTATATCAATATCGTCAACTGCTGTAACCATGATTACAGGAATATAGGGATAGTGTAAATAGATTTCCTCTAACAGCTCAAGCCCGCTCATTTGCGGCATGTAAATATCGAGTATGATCAGATCGATATGCCTTTTGCGAAGAATGTCAATAACTTTTTTTGGATTATCCTCGGTTAAAACATTCTGAAAACCCTCTTGCAGCAGCAAACTTTTCAGCAGCTCAAGATATGTTATTTCATCATCAACAATCAGAATAGATACGTTGCTCACTTGGAATTCCTCGTTGTTAGAATTTAAGCTGAATGAAACGATTAACTTTCTCTGCTTAAAATAAGAAAGAGTTGGATAAATTACGCTATGGGAACTGAATTAACGAAGTGTAGAAAGTATGCCTCCTTGAATATTCAAGTAGATGGAATTACTGTATTTGTATTTATAAGATACTTGCGCCAAAGTTGGTCAATCATCAATCAGTTTCATTTCGCATAAGCAAAAAGCTTGCATCTGAAAATATTGGGACCTCAACTATTAATCGTTTTTTTTAATTTCTAATTTTTTATTGTGCCAACTTAAGAGATTTTTAATCTAAGCCGGAGCGGAGGTTATAAAGTAATTTCAGACACTGTTTAGATTTTTTATCATAATTGTTAGCTGCGTAAGATGCACTGCACATGTGTTTTATTAATTGTGAATCTGATCTTTTATTTAGTTCTTCATCTATTAAATTCTTTAGATGAGTAAGTGTATTAAGTTTAACAATTGCCTTAATGACTCTTCCGGCTAATATGGCTCCGGTAAGTTCATAGTCAAAATTGTCATTAACTAAATCGCCATGCATATTGAATAGTCTTTCGCTATTACCTAAATAGATAT
>CAZTDB010000494.1:0-2739 GCA_964612385.1 uncultured Ignavibacteriaceae bacterium | reverse complement strand
TTGCGATGCCCGAACAATTCGCTTTCAAGAATGCCTTCGGGAATTGCACCGCAGTTTACGCTAACAAGCGGTTTATCGGCACGACTGCTGTAACCGTGAATTGCCCTCGCAAAAATTTCCTTCCCTACGCCGCTCTCACCATAAATTAAAATTGAGATGTCGGATATAGCGACTTGCATAGTTATATCAACTAAATCGCGAATCTCTTTAGATTTGCCTATAATCTCAAATTCTTTCTGAAACTGCTCAATTGTCATCTAAATATTTTCTCTACTTGATAAAATCAGATTCGACTTTTCTAAATTAGATTCAGTTTATTTTGCTCTAAAATTTAACTGTTGGCAACATGTTCACAATGATTTTATTATTTGGCTATCCCTGTCATTTTCTGTCAAATATCCACTGACAAAACGGACCAATTGTAACTTTAGAGAACTTAATTTGTGATACCAAATATATCATTTATCGTAACTTAATTAAAGGATTAAATGCGGTGTTTTTATAAAGGGTTGTATGTCAATCCGTCGTAAGAAAGCAAAATTTGAAAGGCTTTTTGCTTAGCTGCATCCTCAACTTTGCGGCTCAGACTTTCCTCGATTTCATCGGGTATATGGATTAAAAGAATCGTTTTTACTCCTTTCATCAATCCGAATTTAACTATCTCATCAAAGTTCAGGTGAGTAACTTCGGAAATCAAAATATCAATGCTCTGATCGTTAAAAAGATTCAAATCGCTTTCACTGCCAAGATCGCCTGTATAAAATATATTCGCTTGGTCTATTTGGAAAAGCAGGCTGCTGGATGAAGATGATACACTCTCATTATTAAATTCTTCACCATAATGAATGAGATGAGTGTTCTTTCTTGCCACAAAAGATATGTTCTCTGAAACAACTACAGCAGAATTATATTTAGCAGGAACGAAATTTAATTCGAAGTCGAGCCTTTCCTTCATTACATAAGAAATATTAAGAAATGTTTTTATGTTACCTAAAATATCTTCATTGCAAAATAGGTCAAGCTGTTTTGTCCTTCTGCTCATCTTCATTTGAATTATCAAAGATGCCAATCCGCTGAAATGATCCGGATGGAGATGTGTAATTACAATTCCATCAATTTCACTTAAATGAATATTTTGTGCAAGCAATGCTTTTGAAATTCCGTCGCCGGCATCTACGAGCAAATTGTATTTCGAAGATGATATGATGAAAGCTGAGTGAAATCTTTTAAGTGAAGTTTTTCCTGAACCTGTGCCTATAAATTTAATTTTCGGCATTTTTTTCTAATTGCTGATAAATCATTTCTTAATTACAAGATTTCAAAATTGTACGTGGGATGCCTTCGGGACAAAACTTTTTGTTGAATACTATTTTAAAATGGTTTGAATATATCAGGTTCATTTATCACTCACTCATTTCCGAAGGCTTCTACGAACAACCATGTTCAGAGTATCCCACAGACAGCCTATCGGAGATGTGCTTAACACGAAGTTAAAAACAAGACTGCCGAATATCCCAAATGGACTCCTTGGAGGAAGCGTAAACATTAATGATTTAAACAATTTTGTTTAATAGAACAAAGCTGAACAAGTTAGCCGAAACGGAGCAACCAATATTAAAACTATTCGAAGGATCCTTTGGATAAAAATGCTCGTTAGAGTCCGGCAGACTCTAACGGAGTCTGACGACCGAATGCGATCCGTTAGCTAACGGACGCAGTCAGCTTGAACCGCTTGATAAACCCCGCTTACTTTTATTTATCGTATTCTTCTGGTTCGACATCTGGCACTCTTCTTAATACTTTCTTAAATTTTTCTTTGCTAGCTCTCTTTGCTCTTTGTGCAATATATTCCTCTGTCATCAATGCTGATATTTTTTCTGCTAAAGCTGAAGAAACTAATTGATTTATTGAAGTATTTTCTTTCTTTGCCAATTCACGTGCTTTTTTATGCAATGACTCTGGTAATCTTAAACTTACGGTGCTCATACTTTTTTTCCTATTACTTTTAAAAATTCTTTTGGCGTTAGTATTTTAATTCCAAATTTTTCAACTCCTTCAAAATCTCTTTTATTGAATGTAATTATAAAATCGCTTCCCGATTCTACTGCTAATTCAAGAAACATATCATCTTTACGGTCTTTCAAGAATGGTCTCCACAAATAGTGTATTTTTCTTTGCTCACCTATCAGACAAATAAAATCCAAAAAATCATCTACCTCAGATTTCTTAAACTTAATATTTGATTTTTCTCTTTTAATAGCATCTTCATATTCCAAAACCACTGGGACTGAAATAAATACTTTTATTCTTTCATCATCTATTATAGAAAGAAGCTTATGTGAATAACCTCTCTTTGAGTGCAAGGAAGATACTATGATATTAGTATCAATGACGATTTTGTATTTTTTCACTGTGATATTATATTCAATACCACGCTAAAAATCAACTCCCTTTGTAGGGCTTGAGGTATAACTACCATTTATCTTTGCCTTCATCCTCTCTTACCCTGCACTTGTTATCCGCTCCTAAATGAGCGAAACGACTCTCCCTTCTAACTTGAACTCAGAGTTGATTCTTGTCAAAAAATTCTTAGCTTCCTCCTCAGATTCAAACCTTCCAATGTACACAACATGAAAGGTTGTGCCTGCAACGACTTTTTCCTTAATCTCTGTAAAGTAACCCGATTCCTCAAATTCTTTTTTCAAATTTTTTGCATTCGCTTCAATACTAAAGGCGCCC
>CAZTDB010000493.1:0-2752 GCA_964612385.1 uncultured Ignavibacteriaceae bacterium | reverse complement strand
TTATCATAGCTGTTATGATCTATTCTTCCTTTATGCGGATCTTTAACGTCGATGTTGTATGGAATTACTTTGCTGCGTGCAAACTCTTGCCCCGAATGAATCATTGTTATTCCTTGCGAAGTGAATAAGAATAAAGCAGCCAATTTGTTCAGCCTCATTTGAAGCGGGGTAAGCTTTACATGCTTATCGACATCTTTAATAATTTTTTCGGGATCAACTTCTTTTGTTCCGATTCGAATAAAATCACCCAGAGTATAACCGTCGTGCGATTCTAAATAATTAACGGAGTGTTCCTTCCTTTGGAACAAACCATGCTTGTCTTTAATGAGCGTTCCGTTTACATAGCTTTTGATTCTATCGGGATTATTATTGCCGTACCATTTTCCGAATATCCAGCCGTGATCGTTAACCGGATTTTCTCCCTTTATTCCGTTTCTTATTTGATCGTTCCATGAACCCCAGCCTCTTAATGAAAAGCCCATCGGATCATAACCGCCGCCCCACGGCTCGCATACAAAAACCGCATGCGGATTAATTTTATGTGCCTCACGAATAATTTCTTCGATGGTTTCCCAATCTATCAGCCTGCCGAGGTCAAATCTAAATCCGTCTATGTGATATTCCTTCATCCAGTAAAGAACACTTTCGATAATTAATCTCCGCATCATCGGGCGCTCTGTTTTAAGATCGTTTCCGCAGCAGCTCTCGGCAATAAAATTTCCTTTTGCATCAAGTCTGAAATAATATTCTTTATCAATTTCTTTAAGATTACCAATTTCATATTCGGAAAGATGATTATAAACAACATCCATCATCACGGCAATGCCTTCACGGTGAAAAGCTTTAACCATCTCCTTAAAGTCTTTAATTTGTTTAGTCGATTTACCGCTCCAAACATTCCACTTTATATTTTCGCCGCCTTCACTGTAATAATCTTCGGGAGCGAAAAATGCCGCCGTCATGTAACCCCAATGATTTCTTTCATAAGGATTCCATGAATTGAATTTACCGTTGACAGAATCTTTAAATGGAATTTCGATGTTGGCAAACTCTTGAGCCGGTAATAGTTCTACTGTGTTAACGCCCAGACTTTTAATGTAATCGATTCCGCCGTTAATTCCTTTTTCTGTTAAAGCCTTATAGGTTCCGGGATTGGATACGCCGGAGGATTTATGCGCTGTCATATCTCTGATGTGCATTTCATAAATAATTAAATCGCGCCAATCTCGTTGAATCCATTCGTCGCCTTCCCAATCATAACCATCTTCTTTCACTACAATTGCTCTGCGGGGATTAAGATATGTATTAAATGTTGCAACAGCTTTTGCGTAAGGATCAACACAAATAACATCACCGCTTAATTTTTGCTTGTTGTTTTTTACTTTGTAGCCGTAAAACAATCCGAATAACTCTCCGTCAAGAGATATCTCCCAAACACCGTTGTTATCGCGTGTCATGTTATATTCTGTGCCGCTTTCATCTTCAGGCTGATTAAATGTAACGAGAATTACGTTATCGGCAGACGGTGCAAACAATCGGAAAAATGTTTTTCCGTTTTCAATAAAAGAACCCAATTTTTTATCGGAAAAATATTTATCGAGTTCCGCCTGTCCTTTTAGGAATTCAATTTCTTTTTGCGAAAGCTTTTCTTTTGATCTGTCTGAAATGAACAAATTAATACCCTTTAGCTTGTTAGTGAAAACGGTGAATAGTCCTATTAAAAAAAATGAATATAACAATATATCTCATTTGATTTTCTTACCCGATTTAGGTTTTAGTTTATAATTTATTGTTATACAATAATTAAGCCTAATTGATTCTCAAAACAAAATCTAATCAGAGTGCCATATCTTTCCGTCCACAACCGGTGTTACGCAAATAAGCGGGTTTTGGGGTACAGCGAAACTTGAAAATATCTCTTCGAACAATTCGAATTGTCTGCCTCTTTCTTCAAGTCTTGCAAATTTACGATAGGGCATAAAGTTACCACGCTTATCTCTCGGGGCGTCGAAGCGGTATGCCTGGTGATAGTCCTCTTCAACTCTGCTTTTAAGATATTTTATTTTGGTATCGTCGCCGCCTTCATATTTATAAGCAATTGCGCGGAATTCAACTACCTTGTCGTCGTTAATAATCAGATAAATATTTAGAATTATTTCATTCATGAGGCGTATCTAAAAAGTCTTATTTGGAAATTTTGTATTTGAATATTCTAATAATCGAAACATGTTCTTGTGAAAATACCTTTTTAGAGAAGACTCATTCATTAATCTTTTTGTATTTAAGCACAAAATAAGTAAGAGCTAGTGCATAAGCCAATGCAAATTTACACATAATGCTTTCAATTATGCTAAGCAAAGAATAATGATTACCGAAGTATAATGCGAACGCGATTATTACAGGAACTGAAATAATAATTAAGCCGGCAATTAGTATGTCTGCAAGTTTTTTGTTTTGTTCATTTAATTTTTTTCTGCCGGTAAGAAGAAAGTAAAAAGCTATAATTAACGGAGTATAGTAGAAAAATCCATAAAGAGTTCCCAGCGGATAATTATAAGAAGCATAAAGTACCGTGCAGCTTACAACTGCGAATTCATTTATTACTAATGTATAGTGAATAATAAATGCTACTGCCGGCATGAATAGTAAAACAAAAATTTTGTTTTTATATCCTAAGAATGATAAAACAAATAAGAGATTTAACGGAGGTAAAAATGAAATATTAACGAATGCAAGATAAGCTATCCATGAA
>CAZTDB010000492.1:0-2752 GCA_964612385.1 uncultured Ignavibacteriaceae bacterium | reverse complement strand
CATTAGCTAAAATCCAACACTACTACGTGTGATCTATGCTATATTTTTAAATTTTAAAGCAGTAGTATTAATTACCGTCAATTGTTATTTTTTGCACACATCAAATTAAGAATTTATCGAACCGATGCTTTTAGAAACCTTAGACATAAAGAAAAATGATATAATCATATTTTCTCATAACATCTTTGACCTGGAAGAAAATTTTAAAATAATCTTTAAAGATGATCCTGAGAAGAAGCCGCACAAAATTACCTACAGTGACGTATGCACTAATGTTAACGAATATACTCCTAAGAACATGATAGTTTACCGGCTTCTTACCAATATTAAAGATTTTAAAATAAATTTATCCAAATACAGCTTTTTTATTAATATAAATAATCTTACCGAACTGATATATTTCGATCCGATTTATGCCGTGAAAGAACTTGAAGATTATTCGGAAGCAATTGATCTATACAACCTTCGCTTCAGGATACAGCAAATAGGGCTAACCACATTGAACAGGAAAAGAGATCTGCCGAATTTCGCAGAGATCTACAGCATCGATCTGGAAGCAATTGAGGCAAAGCACCAAAATGATTCTGTATTTGTTGATGCTATTTATGCGGTTGATAGAACTAAGAAGAAACTAATTGAAGAACCTAAAAAGACCATCGAGCCTAAGCCAGAAATAGAACACGTATCAAAGAAGGAAGAGACTATACATAAAGTTTCTGCAGAGAATAATATCATCCATCCGCACTTAGTAGAGAAGGAGAAAATTTATGACGAAGCGGGTGAAAAGAAGAAGAAAAGTATTAAAATAATCCGGCACCAAATTTCGGAGGATAAAGACTTTGACTTCAATCAAATATTGAAAATAAATTATAGGGGAAAAACTTTTGAGGATCAAACGCCCAAACCGGAAAGAGTTGACATCCAGCCTCAAAAGAAATATTCATTTAAACAAATATTAGAAACTAAAGCAGCACAGGCAGGAAGAGCCGCAGTTGAAGAAGCACCTGCAAAACCTGTTCAATTGATTGAGATTTTTAAATCCCCTGCATCGCTCGAAAAACTAATTGCAGGACGCGAAGAAAAGAAAATAGTTTTAAAATTGCTGCAGAAGTAAATTTCTCATTCCATTAAAAACACGACTCCCAAAAATCAACCGTGCCGCAACTTCAAAATTTCAACTATATGATTTAGTATTTGATCAGCGGATATATTATCCATACAATTTGGAACAAAGTCGCATTCCGGTTTATAGCATACAAGACAATCCATATCGGGTATTATTTTACTGATCCTTCCGTAGCTCTCTATTTCGTTTGAGGAAGTTGGACCGAAAAGGCAAATAACATGCTTCTTCAAAGCGGTTGCTGCATGCAAAGCAAGCGTATCTCCGGTTACAATAAGCCGGGATAGATCTAACTTAACAAAAAATTCGCGTAAGGAATTATCACTTCCGGTATCAATTACATTGTCATACTCATTTTTTAACAAGTTATTCCTCTCCTTTTCGGATGGACCTCCGTAAAGCAGCACTGCAGTATTTTCAAAAGCCTTTAACTTATTTATCAATTCTCTAAAACCTTCAAAGCGCCACTGTTTTAGCTGCCATCTTTTACTGGCTCCTGTATTCAATCCAATAATGAATTTATACTTTTGTAATCCATAGCTTTCAAATAATTGATCCCTCAATTTTTTTTCATCTTCGCTAAGTGATAAGATAATTTCTCCCTTCCCGTATTCAAGTCCGGCAATCTCATGTAAAATCTGCTGATAGGTTTTTGTATTTCTTTTTTTATATTCATCAAAAGCTCCCATTTCTAACCATTCAACAGCGTTTTCATCGGCAGGTATAACTTTACCCTTAGCATCTAAAAGAAAACCTTTCTTAACTTTTGCATTTGTAGCAGATGCTAATGCTGAGCTAACAGGAGAGGCGTCGGGATGTATTAACAAATCAAAGTGTTCAACAGTTAATCGAGCAGTAGTGTCCGTGTCTTCAAACAGCAGCACAGAATCAACCAGATTATTTGAATCGAAAAGATCTTTAGCATCTTGCCGGGTAAGCCAGCTTATTTGAGAAGAAGGATATTTTTTTTTCAATGCATGAAGAATTGAGGTAGTGCGTAGCACATCGCCAACTGCATCCAACTTAATGATCAATATCTTAAATCCGACAGGCTCATAGTAGGAACAATTATCGCATTTAATTCCTTCCATTTTATTAGGGAGACAGGGGCGGTCACCGGGGAAAAGTTTACAATCGGTTTTTAATATCATCCGGCAGAGTCCTTTATAATTTCATGAAATAAATCCGGCAGCTTATTAAAAAAATTTAATGCTCTATGGTTTTGAATGTTCAATGGAAAGTTTTCTGTCTCTTTCAGGTTCAGATATTCAATTACACCACGGCTTACTTCATCGGAAGAATTAGGAGGAACAACAATTCCCGTTTTTTTATGAACAACAAACTCTGCTAAGCCGCCTACATCCGTAACCAGTACCGGTTTTAAAAAACCGTATGCGACATTAAGTATTCCACTTTGTGTCGCACTTCTATACGGAAGAATAACCAGGTCGGAGGCGGTGTAGTATTGCCCTACATCTTCATTAGGAACAAATTGATTAATTATTTTTATATCGTCTTCTATTCCAAGCTGCTTAATTTGTTCTAAATAGATATTGGGATCATCATAAAATTCTCCGACTATGAGAAGTTTAGCAGAAGCATGCGACTTTTTAATTTGGGGGAAAGCTT
>CAZTDB010000491.1:0-2754 GCA_964612385.1 uncultured Ignavibacteriaceae bacterium | reverse complement strand
CACCAACCAACAGAATTGCAGATTTGCATTTGCAGGTAAAACCAGGATACGATTTGGCGATAATGCATGCAATAGCAAGAATATTAATAAAGGAAGGTTTTACCGATGAACAATTCATAAAAGATTCTGTTGTTTTCAGCGATGGTAAAGACCCGATTTCCTACGACGATTATAAATCGTTCCTCGAAAAGTATACGCCTGAATATGCAGCCGAACAAGCCGGTATCACTCCTGCAGAAATTGTTAAAGCGGCAAGGATGTTTGGTGAATCTCCTACCGCAATGTCGATGTGGACAATGGGGGTTAACCAACGTGTTGCAGGAGTTTTCTTGAATAATCTTATACATAACATTCATCTGTTAACAGGAAAATTGGGTAAACCGGGAAGCGATTCATTCTCATTAACCGGACAGCCAAATGCCTGCGGTGGTGTGCGTGAAGGCGGCGGTTTAACTCATCTTCTGCCAGGTCATCGTTCAGTTGAAAATGAACAGCACCGGAAAGAAGTGGCTGAAATATGGATGACTTCACCGGAAAAAATTCAGCCTAAGCCGGGTAAACATACTATCGCTATGTTTGAAGGCGTTGCAAACGGAGATATTAAAGGCTTACTCGTACTTTGCACTAATCCTGCTCAATCTCTGCCTAATCTAAATAAATATCTAAAAGGAATGAGCGACGTTTTCCTCGTTGTAACTGAATCGTTCCATCCGACAGAAACTTCGAAGATTGCAGACGTAGTTTTACCTGTTGCTTTTTGGGGAGAGAAGGAAGGTGTTTACGGCTGCACTGAAAGAAGATCGCAGCACCTTGCAAAAGCTCTCAAGCCATCGGGTGAATCTCGTTGGGATGGGGACGTAATAATCGACCTTGCAAAACGAATGGGGTACGGTAAAAACTTCGAACACTTCAAAAGCCCCGAAGACGTATGGAATGAATATCTGAAGACGACAAAAGGAAAAGATATGGATTTAACGGGCGCTACTTTTGATCGTTTGAAAAAGGTTCGCGGTTTAAGATGGCCCGTTCCTAATGTAAACCATCCAGGTACATGGCATAGGTTTACAGAGGGCGATCCTTATTTCCCGAAAGAGAAAGCTGCAGGCAGACGAATGTACTTCTACGCTAAACCTGAGGGTAAAGCGGTTATTTTTGCAAGACCCGATAAAGGACCGGAAGAACCGACTTCTGCTGATTATCCTATTGCATTAACTACCGGACGTATTCTTGAGCAATGGCATACGATGACCATGACCGGTCAGGTTCCGGAATTAGTGCGTGCTAATCCGAATCCGTATGTTGAATTAAATCCGGAGGATGCAAAATCATGGGGCATCAGCACCAGAGATAAAGTTAAAATTACAACTAAACGCGGTTCACTTGTCGTCGAGGCAAAAGTTATCGATAGACCACGGAAAGGAACGATATTCCTGCCGTGGCATTGGCCCGAAAGCCTAACGAACATATTAACAATTGATGCAGTTGATCCGGGTTCCAAAGAACCTGAATATAAAGTTGCAGCATGCAAAGTAGAGAAAGCATAATTTTGATTTTTGCCCCTGATAAATGCTGTATCGCACTCATAGACAGGACTGCCTTCCTCTCTGCCTTGAAGGCAGTCCCGGTTATTTCTTAAGGAGAATATTAAAATGATTATTGCAAGCATGATAGTAAGAACTCAGGCTGATAAGGCTGAAGAAATAGCGCTTCAGTTGAAAAGATTACCAAACGTAACAACTCACGGAGTTTATAAGGACGATAACATAATCGTTTTAGTTGAAGCCGAAAGAGAGGAAGAACTTGAAAGATTATCGCGCTATATAATGAATGAATTTGAAGGTGTGTTAGGTACTTACCCCACTTTCATTTCAACCGATGATAATGTATTGAGTATGCAATAAGATAATTAAACAAGAAGCAGCTTGATGTGTTTTCAACTATCATTGAATTCGTACAAAGAATAATTAGCGGCAAGTCTCCCTTAAGACCTCCGGGTGCGCTTTCCGAAAAGGAATTCTTAAAGAAGTGTATCAAGTGCAATAAGTGCGCACAAATTTGTCCCTACTTTAGCATTAGAATGGCGCACATCGAATACGGTAAAAGCATGGGCACACCTCTCATCTTTCCGAGAGAAATTCCTTGTTACGTCTGTATGAAGTGTCCGCCTGTCTGCCCAACTGGTGCATTAAAGAACGATGTTGTAAATAAAGAAGATGTCAGGATGGGCATTGCAGTTATTAATGAAGAAACGTGTTTACCCTATGTGGGAATAATTTGCAGAGCTTGTTTTGAAAATTGTCCCATCTTTCGGGAGGCAATTATTCTTGAAGATGAAATGTATCCAAAGGTAGTAAAAGAAAAATGCATCGGCTGCGGTATATGTGAAAAGGTTTGCCCGATTGAAGGTTCCGCAATAATAATTGAAAGCGCTCATAATATATAAGAAAGTTTTTTCGATACATATAAGAAGTGCAACCAATTCTGAAAGTATAGGATAACATTGTTAGGTTTAAAGAAAAACAGTTTTTATTCTAGTTTGAACAAAATCAGAAAATTTGTTCAGGCATTTTCGCTTTTATTTTTATTTGCCGTACCGGTTTTAATTTTAAATGAGATTTGGTTCATAATCGGAAACTTATATTCAATAACTGTCGGCGGACTCGATATTGTCGATCCGGCTTCAGCATTGCAAACTATTCTTCTATCAAAGGAGGTTACGTTAACCGTTCTTTTTGGTTTAGTTATTCCTATTAT
>CAZTDB010000490.1:0-2765 GCA_964612385.1 uncultured Ignavibacteriaceae bacterium | reverse complement strand
TACCATAAAGTCTACTTCAACTTCATTTATTTGAAACATAAATTCTTTTGGGAACCGTTCGAGATTCCTTTTAACTGCTTGATTAAGAACTTTTGTTTCTACTCCATAAAAGGCAGCTAAGTCTCTGTCAAGCATAACTTGAATATCACGAATTAGATAAATTTTCCTCTGAATTGACGTAGAGTCGTAAACGATCAAACTGTTTTTAGATTCTTCCATTTTATTCATCAACTTATTTATTTAAGGTATCGCAAAGTGCCATACCATCATTTCTAAGGTCACAATTTGCGACCTTAAAAATTCTTTTTTGATATCACATTCTGTGACTTCAAAATCTCACATGCTTCTTATTGTTTTCAAAAGCATTTTTTATTTGTGCAGGCGGCACTTGCACAATCATAATTTTATTTTGTTCAAATTTTCAATTATAGTTTTATTCAGTTCATCTTCTTCAGCAAGCTGTTTTTCAAGCTCAGCTTTCAAAGAAGTAAATCGTTCAACAAAATTGAAATCATCTTCATCATCTGGTAAACCAACATACCTTCCCGGCGTTAAGAAATAATTAAGCTCTCTAACTCTGTCTATCTTTTCGCTCTTACAAAATCCGGCAATATCTTCATATTTACCATCTTTGTTTCTCCAATTATGATATGTACTGGTAATTTTATTTATATCATCGTCGCTTAAATTGCGATTGCGTCTATTCACCAAGTAGCCAAGACTTCTTGCATCAACAAAGAGTATTTCACCCGTACGGTTCCTATACTTACCATTTGCTCTGTTTCGAGATACAAACCATAAGCACGCCGGAATTTGTGTGTTCAAAAACAATTTTGTTGGAAGATTTACTATACAATCAACCATTCCTTTTTCTATCAGTGCTTTTCTTATTTCACCTTCATTATTCGTTTGAGAAGTAAGCGAACCTTTGGAAAGAACAAATCCAGCTTTACCGGTTGGTGCAAGATGATAGATGAAGTGCATTATCCACGCATAGTTAGCATTACCTGCAGGAGGAATTATTTTTTGACCAAGCACACTCCACCGTGCATCATTCTGCAATAATTCACCGCTCCAGTCGCTGTCATTAAAAGGTGGATTAGCTAAAACAAAATCTGCCTTCAAATCTTTATGAGCATTATTAAGAAAGCTTCCTTCATTATTCCATCTTACATTTGAGCTGTCAATACCGCGTATTGCGAGATTCATTTTGCACAATCGCCAGGTAGTTTGATTGCTTTCTTGCCCGAAAATAGAAATACGGTCTTTAGGATTAAGAGCGAGTTTCTGTCCTCCCCCTTTGGGGGAGTTAGAGGGGGCTTTGTAATTATCAGAATGTGCCTCAATAAATTTTTCACTCTGCACAAACATACCACCGCTTCCGCAGCAAGGATCGAATACTCTTCCTTCATAAGGTTCAAGCATTTCGACAAGTAATTTTACTACACTGGTAGGTGTATAGAACTGTCCGCCCTTCTTTCCTTCAGCAAGAGCAAACTGACCGAGAAAATATTCAAACACTTTACCAAGAATATCTTTGCTTTGTGCTTCCTTCGTTCCTAAAGTTGCGGTACTGAAAAGATCAACCAATCCACCCAGGCTTTGCTTATCAAGTTTTTCCTGAGCATATACTTTGGGCAGCACTCCTCTAAGTGATTTGCGATTATCTTTTTCAATCGCTTCCATTGCATCATCAATATCTTTTCCGATAGTAGGAAGCTTTGCACGTCCTTGCAGCCATTTCCATCTTGCCGAAGGCGGAACGTAAAAAACATTTTCAGCAGTGTATTCGTTTTTATCTTCGGGATCAGCACCTTCGCTTTTCAGTGCAACTAATTTTTGATATTGTTCTTCGAAAGCATCGGAAATGTATTTTAGGAATATCAAACCTAACACAACGTGCTTGTATTCGGCTGCATCCATATTCTTACGGAGCTTATCGGCAGCTTTCCAAAGCTTTTTTTCGAGAGGTTCTTCTTGTACTGCTTTTTTATTTTTAGCCATTAATTGATCAAAAGAATTAAAAAGTTTTTAAACGAATGTTTAATTAAATAATTCTATTCATTTGTATGCCGTAAAATAAAAGTTAACACTGAATAAGTCTATAAATACATCTGCAGACCAAAGCACTACGGACTTTCCCGTCTATCCTTAAACAACTTATACCACTCAAACATAGGGATGGTAATGGGCAGTGCGGCAATCTTTCCCCCGAATCCGATAAAGCGGTAAGTGAACATGTTAACTTCGGACAGTTCGATTGCTGTCAGTAATTTTGCATTTACTTCAATTCCGTAGTTGTCGGCAAGCTCAACTGTTTTTTGGTTAATTAAATTATTCAATCTCTCCAGGTTGATTTTAATTTTTACAAGCTCCGGATTTTCCTCCGCTTCAATTTTATTTTGCACTGATATCATTCGTCTGTCAATCAGCTTAAAAATGGAATATCCTTCCGGAACTTTTATCGGTCCGTAAATTTGTCCCGGTTCCATCAGTGCTGCAGCCCTTCCAATCTCACCACTTTTATATACGGGAAAAAAACCCCACTCTCCCCCGCTTTGTTTTGTTAATTCTCTTTTATTGAACCGTGAGGTTAACTCTTCAAAACTTTTTCCGTTATGAAGTTCGCTCAAAACGATCTCAATGTCAGAAAGATTATCGGTTAATATTTCAATAATGTTAGCCTGTAGAATTGAATCCTTAAATGACTTTGTTTCCGTTTCATCAATTTCATATCGAACGGCAGAAATATCTTCGCCCGTTTT
>CAZTDB010000489.1:0-2779 GCA_964612385.1 uncultured Ignavibacteriaceae bacterium | reverse complement strand
ATTCCTTATCCCACGAACACCATAGAGGATTATTATTAGCACAGCTAATTAAAAAAAATGCCCCCAAATATAAAGGGCTTCCTAATACTTTAAGAGGGAAAGTAGAATACATACTTAACTTCTATAAAAATGATTTAATAAAGCATTTCCGTGCAGAGGAAGATATACTGTTTCCTGCTGTAAAAGAAAGAAATAGCGAAATTGACTCCCTCTTCGAAGAAATTTTTGAGGAGCACAATTTAATTAAAGATCTTGTTTTATCGCTTAACGAAGACAGCAATCACAAAGATACATTAGATAAATTGGGTAATCTGCTAACAAAGCATATCAGAAAAGAAGAGAGACATTTGTTCCCGTTGATCGAAGAAGCACTTACCGATGATGAATTAGAAAATTTGAAGAAGCTTCTTACAGAGGCTGATTAATTACGGATTGATTCATTGCTCTCTTATATAATAAAATTCCGATGAAATTTTAATTTAGTCTTAAATGAAAAATATTCTAAAGTCGTTAATTCCACCGCCTCAATGGAAAATTCCTGTTGTCGTTACTTTGGGTGTTTTAGCAGGGCTTGGTATGCTTATCCTTCGAATATCAAATGCAACGGCTTACCTTTCGAATGATCCTCAGGCTTGTATAAATTGTCATGTTATGACAACCCAATACATCTCGTGGCAAAAGAGCAGTCATGCAAGATTTGCAACGTGTGCCGACTGCCATGTACCGCAGGATAATTTTATCAGAACTTATATGTTCAAAGCAAGCGACGGATTAAGACATGCTTACATGTTTACATTCAGACTTGAGCCGCAAGTGATTCAAATAAAAGATGCCGGAACAAATGTAGTGCAGGAGAATTGTATCCGGTGCCATGCTAACCAGCTTCATCGAACAGCGGCAATAAATTTTATTACAGTAAGCATGAGAGAAGCGGGGGAGGGTAAGTTCTGCTGGGAATGTCACAGAGAAACTCCGCACGGTGTTGTACGAAGTTTATCAGCTTTTCCAGATGCGCGTATTCCGCAGCTAAATCCGATATTACCTAAATGGCTGGAAGATTTTACACGTACGGATAAATAAAAATAAATCAACGCGTTATTCCACAATTTATTCTCATTTAATTTTTTTATTCTTTAATAGATAATCTATACGGAGTAAGCATGACAAAAATCAGAGACATCATCAGCGAAAAGCCCTGGGTGGGATGGGTGCTCTTCTTTGGCACTCTAATAATCGTTTTTTTAGTGGGATTATTCGGTGCATCAATTATTGAAAGACGAAGTGAAGCAAGCCTTGTTTTTCAATTGACAAAACCCATCAATGAATGGGAACCGCGAAATGAAGTTTGGGGAGAAAATTTTCCACGTCAATATGAAACTTATATCAGCACGAAGGATACTTCCTTCCACAGCAAGCATGGAGGAGGAGCTATGGTTGATATGCTTGCAAAACATCCAAACCTTGTAATACTATGGGCAGGCTACGCTTTCTCGAGAGATTATAACCAAGGGCGCGGGCATTATTACGCGGTTCAAGATGTAAGAAACACCCTTCGCACCGATGTGCCGCAGCCTGCTACTTGCTGGACGTGCAAAAGCACCGACGTCCCACGCCTTATGAATGAAATGGGAGTAGCTAATTTTTATAAATCAGGCTGGGCTGAACTCGGCTCCGAAGTTGTTAACCATATCGGCTGCCAGGATTGTCACGATCCAAACACAATGAATTTAAGAGTTACAAGACCCGCGCTTATCGAAGCATTTCAAAGACAGGGTAAAGATATTTCGCAAGCTTCTCATCAGGAAATGCGTTCTTTAGTTTGTGCACAATGCCATGTTGAGTATTATTTCAAAGGCAAGGAAGAAAACTATCTCACTTTCCCCTGGGATGATGGTCTTACTGCAGAAGAGATGGAAGTGTATTACGATAGAATAAATCATGTTGACTTTGTGCACGCACTGAGTAAAACTCCGGTATTAAAAGCCCAGCATCCGGATTGGGAAATGTCGCAATTCGGAATACATGCCGAAAGAGGTATTGCCTGCGCCGACTGCCACATGCCCTATAAAACCGAAGGGGGAGTTAAGTTTACAAATCATAAAATTCAAAGTCCTTTAAATAACATTTCGGGTTCCTGCCAAACGTGTCATCGTGAAAGTGAAGGTACCTTAGCAAGAAATGTTTATGATAGACAGGATAAAATTAGGGAGTTAGCAAACATTGCCGAAAATTCTCTCGTGAAGGCGCACATTGAAGCTAAAGCAGCCTGGGATAATGGTGTGGCTGAATCTCAAATGAAAAATATTTTAACCTTGATAAGACATGCACAGTGGCGATGGGATTTTGTTGTTGCAAGCCACGGCGGCAGCTTTCATGCACCGCTCGAATCCGCAAGACTGTTGGGGACTTCTATTCAAAAATCAGAACAGGCAAGAGTTGAACTTTCTTCATTGCTAACAAAGTTAGGCGTTAAGCTTCCTATACCAATGCCGGATATTTCTACAAAAGAAAAAGCGCAAGCGTACGTAGGTTTGGATATGAAAAAGCTTTATGAAAACAAAAAAGAATTTTTATCCACTATAGTTCCGGAATGGGATAAGAAAGCAGCCGAACGGCAAAGCAAGATGAGCACATATTAGTTTGTGCTGTAAAAATATTTGGTGGTTTTTATATGTTTATCTAATGGGGGGGATCATAGAAAGATTTTTTGGGACAGAGGGATTAGCACGTCAACGCATTAGCTAATAAATCAACCGGCATATCGGTTCCGCATACCATT
>CAZTDB010000488.1:0-2793 GCA_964612385.1 uncultured Ignavibacteriaceae bacterium | reverse complement strand
ATCGTAAATTCTGTCGATGTGAAGCTCGCGAAGCAAATTATCGTCGCTGTAGGGAGTTCCTTTATAGTGTTTGAAACCGAGAGCTTCAAAGAAATCCTGATCAACCATGATAGCTCCGGTTGATACTATCGCATCGACCATATTATTCATTACAAGGTCATAGACCACTCGCTTCAAGCCTGCACTAAACAAGCTGCCGGCAAGGGTTAAGATTATTCCGCAATCTTTGTCTTGAAGCATCATTTCATAAATCTTTGCGGCTCTGTTTAAATCTCTTGCTGAGAATGCCATGTGCTCCATTGCATCAACTAGTGCAACAACGTTATGCTGCTTTATATCAATATGCTTGATTACCTCTTTTAAAAAATCTTTTTTTGTATTCATGTTCTCTTCCTTTTTTTAAAAATTTATTTCAAAATTATTGCTTGAACAAACTGCATCAACTTACGCAAAAATTAAATCGAGATAAGAGGTGCAAATGATTTTGATTAAAAATTGTTTCTTCATTTAAGATAATTCATACTTTCAAAAAAACAGCTTTGCAGCAGAAAGAACACCTTGTTTCCAGGGCACCCGGTGAGAAATTCCGCTTTTGTTTTTGAAATCATCTAAGTGATCAATATACCATTTATAGTTTCGAATCAAAGCCTGCTTGTTAGAATATTTTGGTTTGAAACCTAAAACCGTTTTTGCTTTTTCAATTGAAACGAAAGAATCTTTAGATGCTGTTTCATAAACCCATTTATAAAGCGGCGATAATTTTAGAAATTCTAATATCTTCAACGCCGCTATTGCAGGTTTTTCGGGCAGGGGAACAATCTTCCTGCCGAAGCCTGCATAATCAAGAACAGCCTGATAATCTTCCTTCATCGTTTCAAATTCTTCGGCTCCGATGTTAAATGTATCGTTAACAATTTTAGGATCAAGTGTTGCACAAAGATAAATCGCTTCACACAGGTCATCCACATCCAACAATTGATAGCGGTTATTCCCTGATCCAATCATCGGGAAACCGTGCCCGTCTTTTGCCCAATCATACAGTAAATGGAACACACCCAATCTTTCCGGTCCTATGAATGATTTAGGTCGGAGAATAGGAACACAAAAGCCCTTAGAACGTGACTTTAAACATTCTTCTTCGGCTAAAATTTTAGCTTTACCGTAGTCACCGACTCCGTCTAATTTATCATCTTCAAACAGCGGGTGATGGTCCGGTACACCGTAAACTGCGGTAGAGGAAATATGTATAAAGCGTTGTCCTTTATTCTTTTCAAATGCTTCTAAAAGTGTTCGTGTTCCATCCACATCGGTTGAATAGATGTCTTCCGGTTTATAGAGCGGAAGTGCAGCCGCACAGTGAACTACGATATCAACATCTTTCATCAAATCATTAACTAATTTTGCATCCCGTATATCGCCTTTAACGATTTGTATTTTTGATATCATATCAGGATAATCGAAATCGGCAATATCGAGTGAAACTATTTCGTGCTCTTTATTATGCAGGTACCGGATTAAATTTATACCTAAAAATCCGGCACCTCCGGTTATTAAAAATTTCATCGGGAATACAAATGATAATATTAGATGCCCAAAATTACGCAAAATGCAAAAGGCTTCAAACAGAGAATGAAAGATGTATTCGCAGTTTATTGGAAAAATCCTCTGGCTTGATATATAATGAATGTTGCTTTAAGTTTTAACCGCAATGAATTTTTTAATTAATCTAAATAGTGAAAATAATCTGCCTCTGGGATTTGCAGGATCGATCCTGCTTCATGCAATAATTTTTTTCGTGTCGACATTTTTACTGGAACAAATTGTTCAACCATCGATGGCGGTAAGCCCCTACGTGCAAATTTCTACAAAATATATTCAGCAGTCCGATGAAGCAATTATTTCAAAAGGAGATGCTGAAGAAAAAAAAACAGAAGCGGCGCAGCAACTAGAATTGAGTGAATCTGTAGTTGAACAAAAAACTGATAATGTCAACCGTCCATTATTAATTGAAGCCAATGCAGACACAACGGGTCTTCAAAATCTTTACAGCGAGAGCACACTTAACGTATCGATTAAATATCCTGCCGGATGGACTTATCTGGATCAAAATGTAAAGAACAAATTAGACGGAGTAACATTTTGGGCTGCCGGAAGCAGCATAACTCCTCCGCCCTACGTTCACCTCGAAGTAAGAGAGAAATTTTTATTCAACCCTAACAGATATAGCTATAATGTGAAATTGAGACGCGCTGCCGTTTATTATAATGACCCCGAAGAATTAGAGGGACAGGTTTCACAAATATTTTATTTCAAGACCGAAGGAAGCGAAGATTTTACACTTAAGCTAATTGTAAAAGGACGGGAGAACTTTAATTCATTTCTGCCGGTTTTTTTAGGAATGTTGAGGACATTCAAATTTAGGGAAGCGATATTTTAATGGGAAAGCAGCAGCGGCTAAAAGATAATGTAATTAGCTGCGTTGCGATGTATTCATTTTGTAATTCTTCTTAGCTTATTCTGCCTTAAAACCTCCGGGGATTTCGCGCTGCGTACTGCAACGCAAACCCCGGAGATTTCCTAATCGTCATTTCGTTAACAGCATCTTCTTCACAAAAGTTTTGTCGTCAACTCTTAGCCGGTACAGGTAAACACCGCTTGCCAATTGCGAAGCGTTTCCAGAGGATCCTACGGAAAACGGTACTTTATACTCTCCGGCTTCTTGAGTTGTGTTTACTAATACTTCCAATTCTCTTCCAAGTATATCATACACTGTTAAAGTTACTTTGCTTTTTT
>CAZTDB010000487.1:0-2800 GCA_964612385.1 uncultured Ignavibacteriaceae bacterium | reverse complement strand
GTGAAGTTAATCGACAAGTTTAATTACGGCAGTTATAAGTTCATGGTCTTCGATGAGAAAGAAAATAAGTTGATTTATTCAAGAACCTATTCCACACTATTTCAGGAATGGCAAACAACCGCAGAGGCGAAGACTACGGTAAAAAGTTTTTCGGAGTCGGTTGTTTTACCTTATCCCAAAAATAAAGTAAGAGTTGAATTTTATTCCCGCGATAAAGAAAATATCTTTCAGAAAAAATTTACTTACAGCGTCGATCCGGAAAATTATTTTATCAAACCGGAAAGAAGACATGAGTATGAATATTTCGACATTCACATTTCCGGCAATCCATCACAAAAAGTTGACATAGTTTTTCTTCCCGAAGGATACACAAGCGATCAGTTGGATTTATTTAAAGAAGACAGTGAAAAATTTGCCGGATACTTATTCAATTCTTCACCCTTTAAAGAGAATATGGATAAATTTAACATTCGCTGCGTATTAGCTCCATCTGAAGAAATGGGAACAGATATTCCCGCTAAAAATATCTGGAAGAAAACTATTTTAAACTCAAGCTTTTATACTTTCGATCTTAACAGATATTTAATGACTTCGGATAATAAAACCGTAAGAGATTTAGCTGCTAATGCACCCTATGATCAAATTTATATTATTGTTATTACCGATGCTTACGGCGGCGGTGCTATTTATAATCACTATTCGGTTTGCACAAGCAGCAATAAATTTTCGGAGTATGTTTTCATACACGAATTCGGTCATGCCTTTGCTTCATTAGGCGATGAATATTTCGATTCGAGTGTGGCTTATGAAGAATTTTATCCACTCCATCTTGAGCCGCCAGACCCAAATTTAACCACACTGGTAGATTTTGATTCGAAGTGGAAACATCTTGTTGATGAGTCAATCCCGATTCCAACCCCTAATGATTCAGCCTTTGCAGACAAAGTAGGAGTATTTGAGGGTGGCGGCTACGTAACCAAAGGTGTATACAGACCAATGCTGAATTGCACGATGCGATCCATATCGGTAGATAATTTTTGTGTAGTTTGTAAGGAAGCTATTCAGAAGATGATAAATTTTTATAGCGAATAGCAGTTATTTTTATTTGCTCATCTGAAGAATATGATTTAAGGGGATGTGGCTTAAAACATCAAAGGACTGGAAATAATCAAAATCGGTCAATTGACTGACTTAAATAATGTAAATTGCGTTGGTTGAATGACCGAACTTTTATAAGCAAGATTAAAATCGTTAAGAACACCATTAAAGGAGATTAATTTTCAAAAGTAATCTGCTCGATTAACTCAATCATGCTGATTTATTTTTTAAATAGGAGAATATGGAACAAAGAAAACTATATAAGACAGTAGAATCTATTGCATCTCAAAAATTTTCATCCGAAAAAGAGATGCTTATTTCTGTTCTGAACGGAATAGTAGAAAACAAAGGCATAAATGTAACAGGCGGAAGAATTTGGAAGCTTGATTCTGCTAAAGGTTTTTACAAGCTAATGTATCAAACCGGAATAATCGATAAGATAGATGAAGAATTTACAGTCAGGCTTGAAGATTATCCCCAATTTGACCTCATTGCAAAAGAAAGAACTATACTGAGTGACGAAACAAACGAAACTCTTCGTCAAAAGGGAATTTTTGTTTACTCTGCATCCGGTGTGGGAGATAAAATAAAAGTAAACTCCAAACCTTACTATGAATATTTAATTGCACTGAACAGCGATAAATTAGATGAGGATTTTTTAATTACACTTAACATAATTGCCACTGCACTTACATCTCAAATCAAACAAAGAAGATATTCTGCGAGTGCGAGACTGCTGAAAGCAGATCTGGATAAGGCAAGAGAACTTCAGAAAAGTATTTTGCCCGAACATGAATATCAATTTCACAACTATGAAATATTCGGTCTTACGGATCCCGCAGAAATTGTAGGCGGCGACTTTTTCGATTATCTTGAAATAGGAGATGAAGATTACCGTCTCGGAATAGCTGTCGGAGATGCCGCGAGCAAAGGGATTAGTGCATCGGCAGAGGCAATGTATATTTCCGGCGCCATCAGAATGGCAAGCAGCTTCGAAATAAAAATCTCCCCTCTAATGAAAAGGGTGAACAGGTTAGTAAATAAAATATTTGCCGACGATAAGTTCGCTTCGTTGTTTTACGGTGAACTTTCTGCAGACAAAAGTGGATTGTTCCTTTACGCCAACGGAGGACACAACCCGCCGTTCTTTTTAAAAAAGGATTCGGATAATCCAATTTTGTTGGACCCTACAGGTCCGGTTCTCGGACCGGCTCCACACGCTAAGTATTCTATTGAGAATATAAATTTTACTAAAGGGGACATTTTGTTGATTTATTCGGACGGAGTGTTAGATTCAGCCGATGAAGAATTTAATCCGTACGATGAAGAGAGATTAATAAACCGATTGAAGCAGTCAAGAAATTTATCGTCTAAGGAAATTGCTTATTCGATTCTTGATGACGTAATTAAGTTTACTAAGAACGGAAAATATTCGGATGATAAAACGCTGGTGGTGATTAAGCGGGTACGCTAATCTATTATTAAAATCAATTCTTAAGGGTGAACGCAATGATCAAATCCATAAATCCTTCTACCGGCAATGAAATTAAGAGTTATGATGAGATGAGTGATACAGAAATAGCGCAAATTATTTCGTTGTCTCACCCAGCATTTAATTCGTGGAAAGAAATATCGTTTAATGAACGAACAAAATTAATGATAAATGCTGCCGCCGTTCTCCGAAAAAATAAGGAGAGATACG
>CAZTDB010000486.1:0-2808 GCA_964612385.1 uncultured Ignavibacteriaceae bacterium | reverse complement strand
ATGGTTTGTAAATATCGATTACCTGCATTTCCTGAAACTGTAAATTAAAGCCGGCTTTGAATTTATTTTTCTCATCAAAGAAGCTGGTGAGGTCTCCGCGCAGCGAAAATTCCTGCACAAAATGATCGCGCCAGGTAAATGGATTTCCCACATCCCAAAAGCCATCGCCGGGTATTACTCCGATTGTATCACGTGTTGGATTATAATATTCAATCGGGAAATTTGCAATATCTTTCGGCTCGTCGTACCCGTACCACTTTCTTCCGTTTGCATCGGCGCGAAGATTTGTATAGTAATGATTAACTTTTAATTCATAATAAGTCTTTGAACTTAATGTGTGTGTAACACCGAAAGAATGATATTTATTGTTGTGAGTAAAAGTGTTTGCGTTATCTAAAATATTTTGAAATTCGTACTGGTAACCCGGACTCGGTTCAACGTACTCAAGATTCGATTGCAGCGATTGAGAATTCTGATTAATATTTACCGATTGATTATAAGAATAGACAAACTTAAGCGTAGGCGAGTACTTATATGTCAGCTTTCCTAACCAAAACCATGAATTTTCGGCACGCGGTGCAAATCTTGTCCCGTAAAAAGTTGAAGAATATAATTGCTCGGCTTTTCCTTTGTAATAACCTTGCGTAATTCCGTCACTAAATCCACCATAAAAACTTCCGAAGAATGAAATGCTTCCCGGAATCCGCAAACCTAAAGCGGGTAAAACTGATGAAGTAAACGGCTCCGGTCCGCTGAAGTTGGCTTCCATTATATCTATGTTGAAAACATTTCTCGAATCCCTGTTACCAAGATTATCGCGCTTGTAAGAAATATAACCGCTGTATTTTTCACCGCCTTCACGGGTTCTGACGTTTACAATACCGGAAGTAGCCTGTCCGAACTCCGCATTAAAACCGCCAGTAATTACTTCTACCTCCTCGATTGCATTGGCACTTAACTGCAAGCCGAAACCGGTTCCTGCAAGCGGATCCTGCACTGAAACCCCGTCAAGCAAAAAAGCATTCTCATAAGCCCTTCCGCCTCTTATGTGTATTGCATTATCTGATTTAACAACACCTGCCTGCTGTGTAACTAAATCGCCTATGTTTTCAACAATTGCAATTTCAATATCCTCTCGAGAAATTGTTCTCTTGCTTTGTGTTTCCTCTACGTCAACGAGAGGCTTTTCACCGATAACAACAACATCCTGTTCAAGAGTCAAAACCGTTTCGTCCATTTTTATATCGAGATACTTTGTCTTATTAGGCTCGATGATGGTACCGGTATACTGTAAAGTTTTGTAGCCGATTAGAGAAACTTCAACCGTATAAGAGCCGGATGTAATTTTTTCAATCCTGAAGTTTCCGTTCAAATCGGAAGCTGCACCGTAATATGTACCTTTAAGAATTATATTCACTCCGATTAATTCTTCGCCGGTTGCAGCATCGGTTACTTTGCCGGATAGATTTCCGGTGGTTTGTGAATAGATTGCCATCGAGGTCACAAAAACGAATGTGATTAATAAAATTTTCTTCATGGCGATAACCCAAAGTCAACAAATAATACTTTATTTAATAAATTTTTTACGTTTGCCGCACCGCCGTTTAGCCTGTGCAGCGGAAGCCCGATAAAGAAGAGGTTCTTATCTGTATCTGCAAATCCTATGAATCCTCTTAGTTCTTTATTTGGAAAATAATAAATCGGAATAGAGCCTACTGGATTTAAATAAAACGACCGCACTCTGAATAAGGATGTAGTTACTTCAAGCGGCGGATACTCCGGACGGGTTGTATCGGCAGTTATTTTTGTGCCCGCGATAATTGAAATTCGGAAGTCGCTGCTATCCGGATTAATCTGTGTTAAAAAGCTTTGAATAAGATTCAGCTCGATGTTTTGCGGAAATTGCATCGAGAATAAAATCTTCCCGCCGCCGGCAATATATTTTTGAGCAGCAACGGCGGCTATATCTAATGAGGGATTATTATCGGTATACCAAAGCACGTAATCAAAAAGTTTTATTGTTTCTAAAAATGTAACGTTAATATACGGCAGGCGCTGATTTGCTACATCAAGCACATCGTACTTACCGCTCATGTTTAGAGTATCAAACATTGCATTATAAAATGCAGGTGCGTTATCAATTGTCGCGTAGTCATCAACAATCAATAATTTGCCTTTCGGTTTTTTAACATACCAGGTTTTGGATGTATCAGGCAAAGAGACGAAGCCGGATTTAGCGCCCGATATATCTTCTGCCTGCACATAAATTCTGTTATCGGAATTAAATTTTAAACCGGGTAGAAGCTGATGATGGATATTATTTTCCGCTCCGTCAATTAATACCTGCATCAGCGGTGAAGGATTCTCAAAGTCATTAGCTCTTATTGTTATTCTGCGTACGCTTCCGCTTAGTGAAATAACATTTGCAGCAGACGCATCGTTTAAAGCAACATTAATTTTAACAATTGTCTCATCGCCGTCGAGGTCTTCGGCTTCCCAGCCGATTGACATTACCGGAAAAGAAGTATCGGGCAGCTCGCTTAGTATGTTCCAATAAATTTCCGGTGCAGAATTCCTTATCGGGAAATTAATCTCTGCAGGATTCGGATCAATCAAACCGATATCGACAAACGGCTCGCCGTTATCCCATATACCGTTATCATTTAAATCGGTAAAAGGCTCGGGACCAAAATCAATTCCGTTTTGAAATATTTTGTTATCGTAAACGCCGTTTCCTCCGTTATCAACCGCAGAAACTTTGAAAGTATAAACAGTATCCGTTGCGCCGATTTGCAATGCAAAAATGCT
>CAZTDB010000485.1:0-2812 GCA_964612385.1 uncultured Ignavibacteriaceae bacterium | reverse complement strand
GTTGTCGAATAAGTTTACGCTTGCGAAATACGGATCAAATTCTTTACAGAATAATTCGCTTGAAGTCATCGTATAATAAAGTGCGGCAAACAGAATTCCGTACTTTAGCAGACGAAGCGGTCTATCAATTAGTGACGGCATATCTATTCTTACCCGTAATTTTTCTCCCAATTTTCCCAGCCATTCAGTTATTGATCCGATTGGACAGATATAACCGCAAAATAATTTTCCAACCAGGATTACGCCTACTACTAAGCCAATGCCTAAAAGTAATTGAACTTCGCTCATGTTGCATGACATTGTACCTTGATTCAACTTACTTCCGAGAGATGCTAATCCCCCAAAAGGACAATAAGCTTCAAAGTCCGCTACATAACTGCTGTCGAATAATGGTCTGATTGCTACGTAAGCAATCAGACCGAGAATAATAATCTGAATTGAAAGCCGAACTTTATTTTTCATTCATTCCCCTGTACGAATATTAGTTTAACAATAATTTATCCACAATAATGTTCTTTAAAATTAAGAGCGGGTCAACTTATCAAGTTGACCTACATATTATTTTAAAACAATCAGCTTTTTACTTCCGATATAATTTTTCCCGGATGAATCGACGGCTTTAAGAACGTATACATAAACTCCGCTTGAATAATTCGAAGCATCCAGAGTTATCGTGTGCCTGCCTGCAGCCATCGAATTGTTCACAATCGTTTCGACTTCTTCACCGAGACTATTAAACAGCGTAAGATTTACAACAGAAGCTTCGGGAAGGCTGAACGATATTGTCGTAACAGGATTAAACGGATTAGGATAGTTTTGTTCAAGCTCGAACTTTGCCGGAATATTAACACTTATTTCTATTACGTTTGAATACGTATGCGTTCCATCGAAATCGATCTGACGCAGTCTGTAATAGGCTGTACCGGTTTTTATGTCGTTATCAATGTAAGTATAATATTGTTTATCGGTGGTACTTCCGGCTCCTTTAACAAAACCGAGTTTATCGAAAGCTGCTTTATCGTAACTTTTTTCAATCTCAAATCCGTAGTTATTTAACTCGGTTGCTGTTGACCATTTAAGCAATACCATACCGTCTTCAAAATTTCCGGTGAATGATGCAAGCTCAACAGGAATAATGTTGTCGCCAATCTTTGTAACAAACACATCTTCAACGCCGGCTGACATAAGCGAATCGCCGCCGAATTTAACCCAGCTTTTAAAATAACCTGATGCGATAAGGTTGCCTCCGCCATCGACTGCTGCTGCAAGTCCGCGATCATTATCATTACCGGCACCTTCCTTAGCCCAGAGCACTCCGCCGCTTTTATCGTACTTAACAAAGCTTGCATCGTCTCCCGCATAGCCATCCAATACAAAAGAGCCGAATGTAGCCGGACCGTTAAAGTATCCCGTTGCATAACAAAATCCGAAACGGTCAACTGCTACATCTAAATAGCTATCGTTAGCGGCACCGCCGGCAAGACTAACCCACATAAGATTTCCTGAAGTATCGTACTTAGCAACAAAGGCATCGTATCCGCCTGCGGTTAAAACATTAGTGCCTTCAAATGTTGCAGCACTGTCAACATTTCCGCATACGTATAGGTTTCCTGAGCCGTCTAAAGCGATTCCATAACCGACATCTGTTTTAGGACCGCCTGCAGTTTTTGCCCAGGCTAAATTACCGTCAGCATCATATTTCACAATAAATATTTCGGAGCCGCCGTTTCCGTTAAGAGTAACTGATCCGAAAGAAGCAGTATCGTTATACATACCGGTTACATATACATTCCCGGAGATATCAACTGCAACCGCTTTGCCTTCTTCACCGCTTAACGAGCCGCCGCCGGTTCGACCCCACAATACATCGCCGTTATTGTTATACTTAACCGTAAAGATATCTCTCTGCCCGTTTGTTACAATTTTAATGTCATCGAACCGTACTGAATCAACGCTTGCACTTCCATAATATCCGGTTATTACAACATTACCGTAATAATCGGATGCTATTCCGCGGGTAGAAACCTGCGATACACTTTTACCTTCTTTCATCCAGATTATATTTCCGGCGGTATCTGCTTTAAATGTAAAAGCGTCGAGGTTACCCGAGCTTGTTATAACATGAGAACCGAAAGTTGCAGTGCCGAAGTAATGACCGGTAACTAACAATTGTCCTTGATGATCGAAAGCAACGCCGTAGCCGCGGTCGGTTAAAGTACCGCCGCCGTTCCAACCCCAAATTGCATTCCCCATAGGATCGAATTTGGCAAGGAAGAAATCGCAGTTACCGCTTCCGCCAGGCATAGTGATTGTTAAATCGGGTGCAAAAGAAAGAGCGCTGGAAAAGAATTGACCTGTTACATAAACGTATCCCATGGTGTCAACTGCAATGGCAAGCCCTTGATCATTCAAGGTACCGCTTCCTTTAGTACTCCAATGAAATTCGGGTATTTGAGAAAGTGCGAAAGTTGAAAATAAAATAACACATGCCGCAATGAGCTTTACTTTAGCTGTAAAAATTCTCATTTGAGCCTCCTTACTTTAACGAAAAAATATGCTGCCGCTTTTACCGGCAGCTTTATATTATGATTATAATTTATCTGCCAAACCATCTAATGCATTTTCTTCAATCGGACCGTCTACTACAATGATAAACCTGTCGAGCGTGAAATATTTTTCAGCAACTCTTAAAACATCGTCTTTTGTTACCGCCAAAATTCTTTCGGCTTTTTTATCAAAATAATCGAACGGTTTTTTATCTTTAATTAAATTGTAAACCCGCTGCGCCACATCGTCGGGCGTTTCAACGAAG
>CAZTDB010000484.1:0-2812 GCA_964612385.1 uncultured Ignavibacteriaceae bacterium | reverse complement strand
TCAAGGATTTTTCATCTTAAATTTATTTTTTCACGAAGGATTCAGGTTAAATATTAATTTGAATGAGAACGCGCATTACCGCTGTCCTTAGCAATAACGTAACCGATTACAATAAAAAATGCCAGCACAACTACGCTTAGCACAACCGTTAATGTTTCAGATAGCACGACCATCCTCTGACCTCTAATGTATATAAATTGAGATAGAAAAGAATTAAATCAATCCATAAATAAATATGCCACAAGCCCCGCCACCGAGAATAAAACAATTGACGCGAGCAGGACTATTGCAATCGAGCCTGAAAATATTTCCATTTTATCCTCCTCAAGTTCTACCTAATTACACTAAGTAAAACCTGTGCCAGAAAAGGTTTCATTTTCGACATGGAATTTAAATGGAAAAAAGGTGACCCGATTGAAGTTGTCTTATAATAAAAATTTTGTATCAAAGTAATAAAGAATATTGGATTTAGTAGCTGAATTGTCGTAATATTTCTCAGAAAAAAAATAGGTGAACGAATGGCAAAACTAAAACGCGGTTATATCCAAATTTACACCGGTAATGGAAAGGGGAAAACTACCGCAGCAATTGGACAAGCAGTCAGGGCTGCCGGATATGGACTTAAATCATATATTATTCAATTCATGAAGGATTACTCTTACAGCGAACTAAAAAGTCTCGGCTATTTATCAGACTGGATAAAAATTGAGCAGTGCTGTAAAGACGATTTCGTTTACCGCAACGCTTTACCAGACGATGAAGAGCGCAGTAAAGCATTATCATGCCTCAAAAAAGCAAAAGAAAATATGTTAAGCGGTAATTATCATCTCATCATACTTGATGAAATTATAGTATCTATTTATTTCAAGCTGATTAGGCTTGAAGATGTAATTTCCTTCTTAGATAACAAACCGGAAAACGTTGAACTTATTTTAACAGGCAGATATTGTTCCGAGGAATTAATTACGAGAGCAGATTTGGTAACCGAAATGAAAGAAGTGAAGCACTACTATGAAAAAGGTGTTTTAGCAAGAGTAGGAATTGAATCCTAAACTCTGTGTCTGCCAAAATATTATTGTATCGTACAGTTAATTTTTTTTACCGGACATCAAGAAATGTTTGACTACTAAACATATTAACATTAATTTTTAACCGTTGTTTAATAGAGAAAATATGAAAGTAAAAGTAATTTTTTGGTTTAAAAGAATTAATCCCGAAGCACTAATTTGGATTACGGGCTTAACTGCACTTGCTTTCATTAATTCAGATAATGCTTCTCATTTTACCATTTGTCCGTTAAAAAATATCGGGTTTGATTTTTGCCCGGGCTGCGGTTTGGGTAAATCAATTTTCTATCTTTATTCGTTCAAACTCGAGCAATCATTTGCCGCACATCCGTTAGGAATTTTTGCTTTTATTATTCTTCTTCACAGGATTAGTACCCTTCTGCTCAAATCTTTCAAAAACTACAAAAACAGTAATCATTTCCTCATAAACCAAAAGGTATAACTAAGATGACTAAACTTTACCAGCTAATGCCAAATCTTGAAGCAGATGAAATGAGTTACATTCAAAGTCTTACAAAAGAATTTGATGAAACACAGCTAAGGCAGTTCGCAACAATTTATACTGCAAGGAGGAAAGACCCTCAAACAATTCTTCTGCTAACGCTTATTGGATTTATTGGAGTTGCAGGGGTTCAGCGCTTTGTGCTTGATCAAATCGGAATGGGATTACTTTATCTATTCACTGCAGGATTGTGTTTCATCGGCACCATTATCGATCTGGTTAACTACAAGCGATTAACATTTGAATACAATCAAAAAGTTGTTCATCAAACTATTGCAATGGTTAAAGCCTGATTTATTAAGCGGTATAAAATAAATTCTTCATTTAATTTCACGGGGGTGAAAATTGTCTAATCCGCTGCGAAATTTTTTCTACCCTTCCTCAATTTGCATAGCCGGTGCTTCTACTAAAGAGAAAAGCATCGGCTATGAGTTGCTAAAAACCATCCTTCAATACGGCTATCCCGGGAAGATTTTTCCCGTCAATCCGAAAGCGGAGGAAATACTGGGAATTAAATGCTTCAAACAAATAAATGACATTAATGAGGAGATTGAGTTAGCAATTGTCGTGGTTCCTAAACAATTTGCTGAAGAAACGATCGACAGGCTCATCTCAAAAAATGTTAAGTCTATAATTCTCATTACAGCAGGTTTCAGAGAAACAGGCAGAGAAGGCGAAACCGCCGAAAAACGAATCGCAGAAAAAGTTAAAAATGCGGGCGGAAGACTTGTGGGACCTAATTGCATGGGAGTAATAAATACATCTGAAGCGATTAAACTAAATGCAACTTTTGTTGCAGAAAAACCAGAACATGGAAGCACGGCTTTTTTGTCCCAAAGCGGTGCGTTAGGTGCAGCAGTACTCAATTCACTCCGGGAAACGGATATACGATTTGGGCATTTCATCAGCGTCGGTAACAAAGCCGATGTATCCGAAAATGATCTGCTTGAATTTTGGCAGAACGATCCTTCAATAAAAACAATTACATTCTACCTCGAAAGTTTTACAGATGGCGAATTGTTCATTAAATATTTTGTTAACGGAAAGATTTCTAAACCGGTAATAATTTTAAAAGCGGGGCGTTCCGAAGGAGGAATGAAAGCTGCTGTATCACACACCGGCGCACTCGGCAGCAGCGATAGAGTTGTTTCTGCTGTACTTAATCAATTTGGAATTATTAGAGCAGGCACTTTAACAGATTTATTTAACACCGCAAAGGGATTTGAATTTTTCAACTCACCAA
>CAZTDB010000483.1:0-2819 GCA_964612385.1 uncultured Ignavibacteriaceae bacterium | reverse complement strand
GCTTTGAAGTAATATCTCGTCGAAGAAGTTAAACCGGATACTTTTACTTTATGAACGGTCGTATCTTGCTCAATTACTACCGAGTCTAATTCAATGGCTTCGGTTAATCCAAATTTAACATGACTGTTTCCCGGTCTTGCAGTGTTATAATAAACCGTAAAAGACGAAACATCTATATCAGCGGCAAAAACGGGATTTAAGATTATCGGCTTCCCGTCATCAACTATATCCGAAATAAATCTCGGAAGTATTTGATAACCAATATTAAAAGGCGATCCATATTTAAATTGGCCTACTATCCCTATAACATCAACCTTGCCTGATGGAATCGGAGTGCCGATTATCGACAGCACATCATTATCTATTCGAAGTTCGGAGGTTCCGGTGCCGTCGTTGATTGGATAATTCGTTCCACCTTCAAAGCTTCCTGAGCGCTCAATTGAAACATTATTAATCCTTACCAGTTTACTTTCAAACTCTTCGAATCCATTCCACTGCTGATTAAGTATTTCCGAAACAGTTACGACTTCCGGTTCAACTTCATGCCCCGATGAATATTTTGTAAACGAAGCTCCGGCAATTCTAAAATCAAGCTGCGTTAATCCATTGAAGTGAGTAAGCGTAGCCGTAATTCTAACCGAATCACCTATTGCCACTTGATTTACAAAACCGCTTCCATAAACTGACATTCCTCCCGTCTCATCTTGAATTGAACCGGGACCGTTATTACCGAACTGATTAGAAGACGTTACAATCCCCGCCACCGTAACTAATTGTCCTTCCATTATGGGGACGCCGCTGCTGTTATTCATTCTTACTTCAGCAATAGGAACCGATTGGGAAAATAAAATATTTGAAAAACTAATTAAAAAGAGAAAGAAAATTTTTTGATAGGTCATCTTAAATCCGTTGATAAAATGAAGCGTAAAATTCTGTTATTGCCTGTATCGGCTACATAAAGTGTTTTATCGAAGAAGGCAATGGCATGAGGATTTTTAAATACATCCGGTCCGCCAAACGATTGTAATTCATCGCCGAAAGAATTGAATTTAAATATGCTGTCCTTTGCTGCATCAGTAACATAAATATTTCCGGCAAAATCTATGGTGCTTCCTTCGGGTTGATCAAATCTGTTTGGAATTGCCAAACCTACTCCGTCCGCCGGTGAGAATTTGCTCTTATAATCTTCTCCCTGAGCAGTAACTACATAAGTAAACCACTGCACTTTGAAACTGTTAGTTCCGGTTAACGTAACTATAAAATCAATTGTCCTTCTCGTAAAGGAAGCGAGTGAGCTGATTTGATTTGCTGAAACCAAGCCGGAGCTAAGCGGATCGATGTTCGGAACACGGTCAACAATCATTGTATCTTTTCCTGCGGGAGTTTTTTTGAAATGCAATCTCCAAATAGAATTATCCGGCGGTTCTCCGATAATTGTGTTGACAGGTCCTTTGCTTGAAACAATAATTGAGTTGTCAAAGAAGGCTGCTGCTCCTGTGTAAATTCTTTCCCTCTTGCTGAAATCTTTTAAGGTGCGAGGTATGAGTCTCGTAATCTCTGCCTGCTCTAAATTGTGTGAAGCATTGAACAAATCAATTTTGTAAACGGCACTGTAAGTTATGGTTGAACCGTTAACGACGGTGTCAAAATCAGCAATAGCAAATAAGTTCAATTTATAATCTTGCGCTAACGCCACCGGCTTTTTTATCGATTTCGTCCCGAGAATCTGTCCGTCTAAATTCATCATCACGATACGGTTGTTCTCAGTATCCGCGACGTAAATGAAAGGCTCTTTGCCTATGATAATATCTTGCGGACGATTGAATCCTTCCCAAACGGGATTTAATCGAACATATACTGTATCACCGGCAAGGTTTGCACCGGTGTCAGTTAAATTAAATTCGGTTAAATCAAATTTTTCTACACAGCCGGCTGTTAAAATTGCTGCTGCAAAGATTAGTGCGATATAAAATATTTTTTTCGTCTTCATTTAAAAACCTAATATGATTGAAAATCGATGAGCAGAGCCGAGTCTTGAAAAGTTTGAATAAGCATAATCGAGCGTGAACTCTGCAATACTTATCGGAAGAAAAATTCCGAAGCCGAAAGAATAATTTTGCTCATCTACGTTAAATTTATAACCGCCTCTAAGTTGAAGCAGCGACTTCCAGCGGTACTCAAAACCTGTCGAGACGTTTTCGCTGTTATCGTTTGGATGATTAAGCTGCAAAGAGGTGGTGATTTTATGTTCGTCGGTTTGATACGGCTCGAAAGCAAAGCCGATTCTAAAAATTGTCGGCGGAGAAAATGCCTGCCACCCGGATACGGTCCTTTTTCCGACTAATACTACCTCACCGTCCGGTGCAAGCTGATTACCGAAATTGGAAACGGAAACAGCAAAGCGCGATGTTCCTAAGCCTGTCCAATAGTAAGTGCCGAGGTCTATCATTACCCCGCGCATTTTTAATTTATCAAGTGTTTCTTCGATGTATCTGATAGTTCCACCGAAACTGAATTGGTCAGTCATTTTTCTAGCGTAAGTGAAGGCTACTGCTATGTCGCCAAATTTCCAGTATTCGCCCGTTCCGAAAGGAGCGAACTCAGTAGTAACAGGCATATCCTGCATTGATAGTGAAGTCAGCGCCAAACCGAAAGCGTTGGTTTCGTCCATGCGGTAAACGAATCCTAAAAAATCATGATTGATATCAACCACCCAGGTGTTATGCGAAAAGATAACCTGGTTTTGATCGAATTGAACCAATCCGGCAGGATTCCAGTAGAGTGCTGAAGCATCGTCGGCAATGGCAACAAAGGCATCT
>CAZTDB010000482.1:0-2820 GCA_964612385.1 uncultured Ignavibacteriaceae bacterium | reverse complement strand
AAACCAACTATAATGACTTCGGTACCTCGATTGTTTGAAAGAATTTACTCCAAAATTATTAAGAATGTAGAAAGCCAGCCTGCTTCAAAACAAAAGATTTTCTTCTGGGCAATTGATATTGGCAAAAAATATGTTGCTGCAAAAAAGTCGGGGCATGTACCCTTAAGCCTTTCTGTTCAGCATAAGCTTGCCGATAAGCTTGTTTATCATAAGCTTCGCGAAAAAACAGGCGGTAATTTACGTTTCTTTATTTCCGGCGGTGCTGCACTTCCACGCGAATTAGGAGAATTTTTTGAAGCTGTTGGTATTTTAATTTTAGAGGGATACGGATTAACTGAATCCTCTCCAGTTATTTCCGCAAATAGAATTGATGATTACAAATTTGGAACAGTCGGCAAACCTTTTCCAAGCATTCAGGTTAAAATTGCATCCGATGGCGAGATACTTGCAAAAGGACCAAACATAATGCAAGGCTATTACAAGAATAAAAAGGAAACCAATGAAGTGCTTAAAGACGGATGGCTTTACACAGGAGATATCGGAATGTTTGATGCCGACGGTTTTTTAGTTATAACGGATCGTAAAAAGCATCTGTTTAAAACAACAACCGGTAAATATATTGCACCTACACCTATTGAGAACTTATTCCTGTCTAATAAATACATTGATCAATTCGTACTTATCGGGGATAAACGAATGTTTTTATCAGCGTTGATCGTACCTGATTTCGAGGCTTTAAAAGAATACGCCGATTCGAACAATATTTCATACGAGAAACCCGAAGACCTTGCGAAATCGGATAAGGTGTATGATTTAATCGAGAAGGAAATGTCAGCCATTCAGAAGAGGCTTGCGAACTATGAACGTGTCCGCAAATTTATTCTTCTCGATCATCAATTCTCGCTTGAAGCGGGTGAAATTACACCGAGCTTAAAAATAAAACGAAAATTCGTTGAAGAGAGATACGCAAACTTAATTGAGGAGATGTATCAAAGAATTTAAGATGTGAAAAGCTTTTCAGCTTAGCTTTAAAACATCGATCATCTGCTGATGAATCAATCCGTTTGATGCAAGAATTTTCTTAGAGAAGATATCAACGGGATTTCCTTCGAAGTCGGTAATTAGTCCGCCGGCTTCTTCTAAAATTAACTTGCCTGCGCAAATATCCCAGGGGTGCAGATGAACCTCCCAAAAACCTTCGAAAACACCTTTAGCGGTATAACAAAAATCGATTGCCGCAGAACCTAATCGCCGGATACCTCTCGCTCGCACGGTAAATGCAGTAAATTTTTCTAATGCGTTTTCAGGATTTTCGCGTATGTTATAAGGAAAACCGGTTACAAGAAGACTTCTGCCCAAATTTAGTTCTTTACTAACGAAGATCTTTTTATCGTTTTCATAAGCATCCGAATTTTTCTCGGCAGCATATACAATATCCCGCATTACATCATAAACAACACCGGCAATTGTATGATTATTTTTTTGTACTCCGATAGAAACGGAAAAAATAGGAAGACCATGAGCAAAATTCGTTGTTCCGTCTAAAGGATCAATTACCCAAACATATTCGGAGCCATCATTAATGTTTCCGCTTTCTTCAGCAAGTATGCTGTGCGAAGGAAAATTTTTACGAATAAAATCTGTAATTAATTTTTCGGATGCTTTATCTATTTCGGTAACTAAATTTAATTCGTTCGTTTTAAATTCTATAATAAAATTTTGTCCAAAACCTTCTCTTATAATATTTCCGGCTTCTTTAGCAATTTGTATAATTTTGTCAATCATAAGTACCCCAAATTTTGATGGGCAATATAAAACAAAATTCATAAATCAAAATAGACTAAGCATTAACTTATTTCCTTTGACTTCCAACTTCCTACTTCAGTCTTCTACTTATTAGTTTACAGTGAATAAATCAAAAACTAAGCAAATTCTCTTTCCTTGATAGCAGGAACGAATTTTAATATATTTCATTACAACATTATGTATAGAATAAATTAAGGAGAGAGCTGTTGAATCATCACGGAGCATTAGACTTAAAAAACATAGCAGATCAATCAATAGTAGAAAATATCCCGCCTGTTCTTCCGATTTTACCTTTAAGAGACATAGTTATTTTCCCTTATATGATCTTTCCAGTGTTAGTCGGACGGGAACAGTCTATAAGAGCGGCAAATTATGCCCTCGATAAAACCAAGTATATTTTTCTTGCTGCACAAAAAAAATCCAACATAGAAGATCCGAGGAAAGAAGATATTTATATCGAAGGTACCATTGCAAAAATTATTCAGATATTAAAGCTTCCAAACGGCTTAATGAAAATTCTTGTTGATGGGCTATTACAGGGACGAATATCGGAGTTCACAAATAACAGAGAATTTTTTGAGGGTAAAATTGAAGTAATTATACCGGCGCTTGAACAAGACCATGAAATGAATGCAATGGTCCGGCAGATGTCGCAGCTATTTAAGGATTATGTAAAGATTAGCAGAAACATTCCCAACGAGGCTTTAAGTGCATTTGAAAATATAGAAGAGCCTGACAGGAAGTTATATTATGTTGCGGCTAATATTGCTCAAGCAATTGAAGTAAAACAAGCGGTGCTTCAAAAATATACTCTCAAAGAGCAGTATTATGAAGTGATAAAAATTCTCAACTCTGAAATCGATATCTTAAAAATCGAAAAGGAAATTGATAATAAGGTTCAGGAAAATATTGCAAAGACTCAACGCAAGTTTATCATCCAGGAACAAATAAAAATTCTACAGGATGAATTAGGCGAAGATGAGGACGGCTCACCGGAATTTGCAAAAGTCCGCG